>JACQAD010000300.1 GCA_016195125.1 Magnetospirillum sp. | reverse complement strand
GCCGCACGACGCCGACGCCTTGGTGTGGGCCTTGACCTCGTCCAGGCTGGTCAGGCCCTTCTCGGTGATGGCTTTGACGATGGCGCCCTTGGACACGCCGTTGCAGCCGCAGACCTGGGTGTCGTCGCTCATGGAAGCGACGTTGACGCCGCCGCCATGGCCCTTGCACGACGCGTCGGCATAGGCCTGGCCGAAGATGATGCGGTCGCGGAAGGCGGCCACGTCGGCATGTTCGCGCATCAGCTGGAAGTACCAGGAGCCGTCGGCGACATCGCCATACATGACGGCGCCCACCACCTTGTCCTCGCGCAGCACCAGCTTCTTGTAGATGCCCTTGGCGCTGTCGCGGTAGATCAGCTCCTCGTCGGCCTCGTCCTGGGCGGCCAGCTGACCCGCCGAGAACACGTCGATGCCGGTGATCTTGAGGCGGGTCGACAGCGGCGGCGTCTCGTAATTGGCATCGTCGCGCCCGGCCAGACGGGCGGCGCAGACCTTGGCCTGCTCCCAGATCGGCGCCACCAGACCGAAGATCTGGCCGCGATGCTCGACGCATTCGCCGACGGAATAGATGCTGTCATCGGTGCAGCGCATGTCGTCGCCGACCTCGATGCCGCGATTGACCGCCAGACCGGCGGCCTTGGCCAGATCCACATTGGGGCGGATGCCGATGGCCACCACCACCAGATCGGCGGGAATGGAACGGCCGTCGGTGAGCTTGACGCCCTCGGCCCGCGCGGTGCCCATGATCTCCTCGGTCTGGCCCGAGGTGAAGAAATGCAGGCCGCGCTCGGTCAGATCCTTCTGCAGCAGATGCCCGGCCTCCACGTCCAGCTGACGCTCCATCAAGGTGGGCATCAGGTGGACCAGCGCCACCGGCATGCCGCGGCGCTTGAGGCCCCAGGCGGCTTCCAGACCCAACAGGCCGCCGCCGATCACCACGGCGCGCTGCTTGGCCTCGGCGGCATCCAGCATCTTCTCCACATCGGCGATGTCGCGGAAGGCGACCACGCCGGGCAGATCCAGGCCGGGCAGCGGCGGCATCAGCGGCTTGGACCCGGTGGCGAGCAGCAGCTTGTCGTAGGACACCACGAAGCCCATGGCCGAACTGACCGTCTTGGTGACGCGGTCGATGGAGACCACCGGATCGCCGGTGTGCAGGGTGATGCCGTTCTCGGCATACCATTCCCGGGTGTTGATGACGATCTCGTCGGTGGTCTTCTCACCGGCCAGCACCGAGGACAGCATGATGCGGTTGTAATTGGGATGAGGCTCGGCGCCGAACACGGTGATGTCGTAGCGGGCCGGGGCGATGGCCAGCAATTCCTCGACGGTGCGCATGCCGGCCATGCCGTTGCCGATGACGACCAGCTTCTGACGGGGAACAGCGTTCATGAGAGATCTCCTGAGTCGATCCTGGCCACCGGCGTGGCGGTATCGGGACGAAGGGTGAAGGGGTCGAAGACCGAGCCGTCCAGCAGCAGATCCGGCCCCATCTCCATGGGGCGGCTGGCTTTCAGCAGGGTCCAGGGCTGGGAATGCTCGCCCTCGGTCTTGTAATCAACCAGCGGCACCCGCAGGCCCAGGGCCAGGGCGGCCACCCGGTAGAGGTCGGGGCGGAACACCGCCTCGGCGGCGGCGCGGCTATCCAGGTCGGCAGGCGCCATGCCCCAGGCCTTCATCTTCTCCAGGTACCACATGGCCTGGGAGCGCCACGGGAAATTGGCGGCGCGGGCATGGAACACCAGCAAATCCTTGGGCAGCCCCATTTCGCCCAGCAACGGCGCCATCACCGCATCCAGGGGGGCGTTGACGTATTGAGGCTGGGCCAGGAGTTCGGCCAGTTCGCAGCGATTGTCGTCGCACCAGGATGCGGCCCCGATCAGGGCTTCGTGCAAGGCGGCATGGGTGGCGGGATGGATCTCGGCCCAGTCGCGGGTAACGGCGAAGACCTTTTCCAGCCGCCCGGCGAAGATATCGCGGCTGGTGGCGGCGATGCGGCCCAGGCTCATGCGCACCGCCAGGCTGCCCCAGGGCTCGCCCACGCAATAGCCGACGATGTTGCCCGCCGACAGAAACGACACCATCTGCGGCGGCGGCACCACGGTCAGATGGACGTCGCGGTCGGTATCGATGCCCGCCACCTCCATCCAGGTGCGCAACTCGGCGGCATGAGGCGAATGAGGATAGACGGTGGCGAAGCTCATGGGCGGCTTGCCGGCGGCCTTGTCCTCGTCGATGACCCGCTTCAGCGCCCGTGCCGACACCGGCATCGCGGCCATGGACTCAGGATCGGCCCGCTCCATGCGCTCCCACAGGGCATTGCCGATGGTGATGGTGTTGCCGCCCAGGTTCAGCGCCATGCCGGCGACCATGGGCACCTTCAGCGGCGACAGGCCGAGCGTCATGGCCAGGGGCATGGGCGCCAGCATCTGGGCGCCGTCCAGGGCGCCGACGGCGACCTTGTCGCGGATGGAGGCCCAGGACGCTTCCCGCGACAACTCGACATCGAGGCCGAGTTCCGAGAAGAAACCGCGCTCCTTGGCCACCACCAGGGGGGCGGCATCGATCAGCGGCACGATCCCAAGCTTCAGACGGGTCTTTTCCAGCTTCATCTTCGCGTCCTCGACAAACAAAAAAGGCGTTCCGCGGAGAATCGGCGGCCTTCCCAAGGGGAAAGCGCCGACATCCGAGGAACGCCTTTGTTCCGTCACCTCATGGCCCGCGTCGTCGCGAACCGAAGGCTTTATTCCGGGGGGACCGGGCTTCGCCATTGAAGCCCGCCCCCATCACAAACTCAGACCTGTATCTGCATGTGCCGTGCCAGACCGGAAACGTTGGAATTCCTTGGGCTCACCCCACTCCACCGGCACATTAGCCTAATTTTTGCACAGCAATACGGCTGCCGCCTATTTTTTAGACTTTCGTCAGGACGCCTTGGCATGGGCGCCGGTTTCATACTCGTCGAGGAAGCTCAGCACCTCGGCGCGGTATTCGTAATAGCGGGGATGGTCCAGCAGGGCGCGCCGCGTGCGCGGCCGGGGGATATCCACGTTCAGCACCTTGCCGATGCGGGCATTGGGGCCGTTGGTCATCATCACCACCCGGTCGGCCATCAAGATGGCCTCGTCCACATCGTGGGTGACGCAGATGGCGGTGACCTTCGTGCGAGCCCAGACCTCCATCAGGACTTCCTGCAATTCCCAACGGGTGAGCGAGTCCAGCATGCCGAAGGGCTCGTCGAGCAGCAGCAGCTTGGGGCTGAGGGCGAAGGCGCGGGCGATGCCGACCCGCTGCCTCATGCCGTTGGACATTTCCGAGGCCTTCTTGTCCATGGCATCGGCCAGACCGACCCGCTCCAGGTAATAGGCGACGATGTCGAAGCGCTCGGCCGGGCTGGCATGGGGATAGACCCGGTCGACGCCCAGGGCCACGTTCTGAATGGCGGTCAGCCACGGGAACAGCGACGGCGCCTGGAACACCACGGCGCGGTCGGGACCGGCCTCGGAAACCTCGCGGCCATCAAGGATGACGCCGCCCTCGGACACGTCCGTCAATCCGGCGGTCATGGTCAGCACCGTCGACTTGCCGCAGCCGGAATGGCCGATCAGGGAGATGAACTCGCCCTGGTGCATCTTGAGGTCGAACCCGTCCACCACCGTCAGCGGCCCCCTGGGCGTGGGGAAGATCTTCTTGACCTGGGAGAACTCCACATAGCGGCTAGGATTGTTGACCTGGGCGGCATCCCGGTAGGCCTGGGGCGGCCCGCCGAAGGTGACCGGCGCGACGGCGGGCAGAATCCGGCTGTCGCCGCTGTCGGCGCCGCGTTCGACGCCCACCGCCATCAGGTATTCCGTGACCTCGGCGCGCAGGCGCTTGAAGTCGGGGTCGCTGTTGACGGCGGCGCGGTCGCGCGGACGGGGCAGATCGACCTTGAAGGACGGGCCGAAGGTGGCGCCCGGCCCCGGATTGAGCGGAATGATCCGGTCGGCCAGCAGCAAGGCCTCGTCCACGTAGTTGGTGATGAGCACGACGGTCTTCTTCTCCTGCTCCCAGATGGCTTCGATCTCGTCCTGGAGCTTGGCCCGGGTCAGGGCGTCCAGGGCCGAGAGCGGCTCGTCCAGCAGCAGGATGTCGGGGCTCATGGACAGGGCGCGGGCCACGGCGACGCGCTGGCGCATGCCGCCGGACAATTCGGCGGGGCGCCGGTCCACCGCGTGGGAAAGTCCGACCATGGTCACGTATTTGGAGATGCGGGCCTGACGCTCGGCCTTGGAGGCGCCGGGCATCACCGAATCCACCGCCAGGGCGATATTGCCCTCCACCGTCAGCCAGGGCATCAGGGAATAGCTCTGGAAGACCACGCCACGATCGGCGCCGGGGCCGTCCACCGCCTTGCCCCGCAGCAGGACTTCGCCGGCATCGGGCTTGATCAGCCCGGCCATCAGGGAGACCAGGGTGGTCTTGCCCGAGCCGGAAAATCCCAGGATGGCGACGAATTCGCCGTCTTCGATGGCGAGGTCGATCTCGCGCAGCACCGAGGTGGCGCCGTAGGATTTGGCAACGCCCTTGAGTTCGAGAATCGGCATCATCGGCCTCCTGGTCAGCGGGTGGCGGAGTAGGAGAACATGGCCTGGAAGGCCAGCATGACGCGGTCCAGCAGGAAGCCGATCAGGCCGATGGTGATGACCGCCACCATGATCTTGGCCAGGGATTGCGACGAGCCGTTCTGGAACTCGTCCCACACGAACTTGCCGAGGCCGGGATTCTGGGCCAGCATCTCGGCGGCGATCAGCACCATCCAGCCCACGCCCAGGGACAGCCGCAGCCCGGTGAAGATGTAGGGCAGGGCCGAGGGCAGGACCAGCTTGCGGATGGTGGTGGTCATGGGCAGGTTCAGCACCCGG
>JACQAD010000299.1 GCA_016195125.1 Magnetospirillum sp. | reverse complement strand
GGCCAGGCGGTGGTGCCCATGGACGCCGATCTCCAGCACCCGCCCGAGGCCATCGCCGACATGCTGGCCCAGTGGCGCCAGGGCTGGGAGGTGGTGTTCGCCCGCCGCGACGCCCGCGCCGGCCAGGGCCTTTCCGAGCGTCTGTTCGCCAAGGGCTTCTATTGGGTCTTCGACCATCTGTCCGACGTGCGCCTGCCGCGCGAGGTCGGCGATTTCCGCCTCATGGACCGCAAGGTGGTCGATACCGTCAACCGCATGCCGGAACGCTCGCGCTTCATGAAGGGCATCTTCGCCTGGGTCGGCTACCGCCACACCGAGATCATCTATCATCAGGGCGAGCGGGCGGCGGGAACCTCCAAATTCAACTCGTTGAAGCTGCTGGGCTTCGCCTTCGACGGGCTGACCTCGTTTTCCAACTTCCCGCTGAAGGTCTGGGGGGTGATCGGGGCGGTGATCTCGAGCCTGGCCTTCATCTATATCGTGGTGCGCATCATCCGCACCCTGATCTGGGGCATCGACGTGCCCGGCTACGAATCCATCCTGGTCTCGGTGCTGTTCCTGGGCGGGATGCAATTGCTGACGCTGGGGATCATCGGCGACTATCTCGGCCGCGTCTTCGATGAGGTCAAGGGCCGGCCGCTGTTCATCGTCCGCAAGCTCTACGAGCCGGGCGAAGGCGCAACGCCGCCGCCGCCCGGCGCGGGTTAACCCCCGTCCTGGCCTTCGGCATAGGGGCGGTAGCGCAGATCCTTGCCGATGATGTGGCGCATCAGCCACTTGGACAGGAAGTCCAGGGTCTCGGAAGCGGGAACGCTGGCCGGGTCGTTCAGATAGCGGGTGCGCATTTCCAGCACCTCCTTGACCATGGCGCGGTGGATGGCCGAGTGCTCCTCCAGGTCGGGGTAGGCGCAGGCGGCCAGGAGCTTTTCCTCCTCGGCGAAATGGTAGCGGGTGTAGTCGAGCAGGTCGGACAGGACGCTGTCGACGGCGCTGGTGGCGTCGCCGCTCATGGCGTCGAAGACCTGATTGATGAGGTCCACAAGCTTCTTGTGGTGATCATCCATGCGGGGGATGCCCACGCTCAGATTTTCCGTCCACTGCAGATATGACATTCGCTCTTCCTCGCCCGCCGGGGTTTGGAGGCAGTCTAACATGGCGTCCCCGCCTAGCGGAACCCGTAGGCGTCCATGGCCAGGATGCCCGAATCCAGGCTTTGATGCAGGCGGTCGCCCCGCCCGTCCCGGGAGGCGCCCAAGGCGGCGAAGAAGGGCAGCAGATGCTCGTCGGTGGGGTGGGCATGGATCGCGTGGGGGGCCAGGCGGCGGTATTCCAGCAATGCCCCGGTATCACCGTCGCCGGTGGCCTCGGCCAGCCATTGGGTGAAGGCGACGGTTCCCGCATCGGCCGGCGCCTCCGCCGGCCGGCGGAAATAGTCCTTCAGATTATGGGTGGCGGCGCCGGTCCCCAGGATCAGCACGCCATCCTCGGCCAGGGGACGAAGCCTGCGTCCGATCTCGAAATGGTGGGCGGGGCTGGCATCGGGCTGCACCGATAGCGGCACTACCGGCACATCGGCCTCGGGCCAGATCAGGCTCATCACCGACCAGATGCCATGGTCGATACCGGCGCCGGGATCGCGGCGCACATTCCCGCCCAGCAAATCGGCGGCGCGGGCCGCGATCTCGGGGGCGCCGGGCGGGGCGTATTCCAATTGATACAAATCGGGCGGGAAGCCGTAGATGTCGTTGATCTTGTCCGGCCAGGCGGCGAAGCCCAGGACGGGAACCCGGCTGGGCCAGTGGGCCGACATGGCGATGACCGCCGGCGGCTTGCCGAGACGAGGCCCCAGGCTCTGGAGGAAACGCCGGGCCGGGCTGTCTTCCAGCACCATCATGGGCGAGCCGTGGGACAGGAACAGAGACTGGTAATCCATCGGGTATTCTCCTTGCCCACCAGATTACGCTTCCGAAGCCTCTCGCAACAATGCAAGATGAATTAAACATATTGTTGCCGGGAGAGCATCAATGGTGCCGCGCTTCGATTATCTTCAGGCCTTTGTCCGGGTGGCGGAAACCGGCAGCTTTTCCGAGGCGGCCCGGCGCCTGGGCCTGTCCAAATCCATGATCAGCCGTCAGGTTTCATCCCTGGAGGCGGATCTGGGGGTCAGGCTGTTGCACCGGACCACCCGTTCGCTGTCGCCCACCGAGGCCGGGCGGGCCTATCTGGAACGCTGTCAGCGCATCCTGGCCGACCTGGACGAGGCCAACCTGCTGGTCTCGCACTTGCAGGCGGTGCCGCGCGGCCGCCTCAGAATCAGCGCGCCGCTCTCCTTCGGCATCGGCCATCTGGCGGAGGCCTTGCCGGGATTCCTGGAACGCTATCCCGAGATCGAGCTGGAGATGGGCTTTACCGACCGCCATGTGGATCTGGTGGAGGAAGGCTGGGACGTGGCGGTCCGCATCGGACGGCTGGCGGATTCCTCGCTGATCGTCCGCCGTCTGGCTCCCGTCCGGCGGGTGGTGGCGGCGTCACCGTCCTATCTGGAGCGGCGCGGCCGGCCGACCCGGCCCGAGGAACTGCCGGGCCATGATTGCCTGACCCATGGCGGCGCGGTGGCGTCGGAATGGCGCTTTGTCGATGCGGCGGGGCAATCCATTCCGGTCGAGGTCCATGGACGGTTCCATGCCGATAACGGCGACGTGCTTCGGGTGATGGCCCTGGCTGGGCTGGGCGTGGTGCTGCTGCCCACCTTCTTCATGGGCGACGATATCAGGGCCGGCAAGCTGGTGCCGGTGCTGGAGGATTTCGTGCCCCTGGACGCCTCGCTGAACGCCGTCTATC
>JACQAD010000327.1 GCA_016195125.1 Magnetospirillum sp. | reverse complement strand
GGCCTGCCGGAATCCTGGAACGGCGCGCCCGACGGAATGCTCACCACCGGGCGTCAGATGCCGGAGGTGGGCGAAGGCGTCCATCTCCATCCCGGCTGGTTCGAGGACACTCTGCCGGCTTTCCTGGCCGAGCATCCGGGGATGGTGCGGTTCGCCAATATCGACAGCGACGTCTATTCCTCGGCCCGCACCGTCCTGACCGCTCTGGCTGGGCGCATCGGGCCGGGCAGCGTCCTGGTCTTCGACGAATTCATCGGCAATCGCAGCTGGCGCGACGACGAGTACCGGGCGTTCTCGGAATTCGCCCTGGCCCACGGCATCCGCCACCAAATCATCGCCGTCAATCTGGCCTGCAAGCAGGTGGCGATGGTCATTTTATGATGCGCGGCAATATCATTGCCCTGTCGCCGTCTTGTTTTGTCTGATCAATTAAGCAGCGGAGCGGAGCTCATGTCGTTCAAGGAGAAGGCCCTTCGCATCATCGAGCGGCAGAACAGCGCCGAGACCTACCAGCTGCGGATTCCGCCGGGCAGCCTGTCCCTGGCCATCGATCTGCCCCGATTGAAGGCCTCGCCCTCGGTGTCGGTGGTGGCCGAGGCCGCCGATTCCGGCAACGCCGTGCAGGTATGCCGGAGCATTCTTCCTCATCTCGCCGCCGGCACCGCCCTTCACTTTCTGATCCTTGATGCGCCCGAACAGATGATGGCGGGGGAGTTGGACCAGCTGGTATGGAGCCTTCAATCCCTGGGGCTGGCTCTGGTGGACATGCTCGGCAGCGGGCGCGATGTCCTGGTGGCCTTCCGATCGGCCACCACCCTTGATGCCGAGGAAATGGAGGTCTGGATCAGCCGCGATGGCGCCGAGGTCAGCCTGCTGCATTCCGAGGCCAACGATCTGCTGCGCCGGTATCCGATTCTTGGAAAATGCTTTTACGAGCAGGAATTACTCGATCATGTGGCGGGGCGCTCACGGGGCGGAGTGTTCGTGGATATCGGCGCCAATATGGGCAATCATACGGTTTTTCTTGCCGGGCTGGCCCAGATGCGGGGATATGCTTTCGAGCCCGACCCGCAGGTATTTGCCTGTCTGGAGCGCAACATCGTGGTCAACGGATTGAGCGACAAGGTGATGCCGTTCGCCTTGGCCCTGGGCGATCATGAGGGAACCGCCCGGCTGGTCCATAAGGAGTGCGGCAATAGCGGCGCGACCCAATTCGCTGCCGGACCCGGTACGACCCGGCTCCAGCGCCTGGACACAGTTCTGGCGGGTATCGACCGCCTCGACGTGGTCAAGATCGATGTCGAAGGCATGGAGAGGGAGGTTATCGAAGGCAGTTCCGGCCTGCTTAGCCGGTTTCAGCCCGATCTCTATGTGGAAGTGCTTGATGATGACCGGCTGGGGGGCATCGAACGGATTCTGGAGCCGTTCGGATATACCAGGATCCGCCGCCATTGCGGCAATCCCACCTGGGAGTTCCGGGCTCAGTCGCGGGGCTGAGCGTCGCGGGGCAGGGTGAAGCACAGGCTGGTGCCGCCATCCAGGCCGTCTTCGATCCAGACACGCCCACCGTGGGACTCGACGATCTTGCGGCAGATGGAAAGCCCGATGCCGGTGCCTTCATGGGTTTGCGAAGACGTCAGGCGCTCAAAGATCTGAAACGCTTTCTCGCGGTGGTCGGGGGCAATGCCGATGCCGTTGTCGCGGATGGCCAGTCCCCAGGCATGGCCCTGGGCCTGACAGTGGATTTCGACGCGGCAGGGGCGCTCGGGGGCGCGGTACTTGATGGCGTTGCCGATCAGATTCTGGAACAGCCGGACCAATTCGCTGCGGTGGCCCTGCACCACGGGCAGGGAAGGGGGCAGCTCGATGGCGGCGGCGGCCTCCTTGATCGGGACATCCAGATTGGCGAGGGCGTCGGCCAGGGCGTCGGAAAGGGAAACGGCCCGGAATGGCTCCGTGTCGGTGCCGGCGCGGGAATAATCAAGCAGATCGAGGATCATCTGGTCCATGCGCTTGGCGCCGTCCATGGCGTAGCCGAAGAATTCCTGCAATTCCGCGTCCAGGGACTCGCCCAGGCGGCGTTTGATCAGACCCAGATAGGAACTGACCATGCGCAGCGGCTGGCGGAGGTCGTGCGACGCGATATAGGCGAAGCGCTCCAGTTCGGCGTTGGAGCGTTCCAGATCCTGCCGGGCCGAGAGGATGGCGGCATCGGAATCCTGGCGCTCGAGGACCGTTCCGATCCAGCGGGCCAGCAGCAGGACAAACTCCTTGTCCGCTTCGTCGAAATCCCGGCCCAGGGGTTTGACCGAACTGAAGCTGACCGTGCCGAAGCAGATGCCCCGGACATAGATCGGCGCCCCGATATAGGCTTCCAGGTGGAAGCGGATCAAGCAGGGATGGGCTGCATATTCGGATTGGCTCGCATGGGAGATGGCCAGGACGCGCTCGGCCTCCAGGGTCAGTTCCGCGTAGGTGCTGGCCAGATCGAAGGTCTGACCATCGCTTAGGCCGGCCGAGGCCGGGGAGCAATGGCAGACAATCGTGTATACCTCATTGTCCACCCGGTTGATGATGCCGATGGGTAGCCCAAAATGATCAGCCCCCAGGCGCAGGGATTGGACCAATTGTGACTGGGAATCGGCTCCGGGCAGGGCGGCGATGTCGTTGAGGGCTCGCAGGCTGTGATGCTGCTGCCTGAGGTCGAATTCCCGGATGCGGGCCTGATCGCGCTCGGCGGTTCGGGCATCGATCAGGGCGGCGGCACGGGCGAGGGCGTGGCGGACTTCCTCGACCTCCCGCAGCGGAAGCGGTTCCGCCGATACCGGCTCGCCGTGGCCGATGGCTTCCGCCGAGGCGATCAGGGCCTGAACCGGGGCCGTGATGCTGCGGCTGATCCAGCGGGCCAGCCCAAGTCCGAGCAGAAGCAAGATCGCGCCGGCCGCCAGGTTGATCCACAGGGTCCGCCTCAACTCGGCTTCCAGAATCTGCTTGGGGACGGCCACCGCCACCGCCCAGCCGTAAAGCTCGGAGCGGCTGAAGGCGGCCAGGACGTGGATACCTTCCAGTGTCGCGGCGTCGATCAGGCCTCGGGTCGAGCTGGTAATGGCGTCGAGGAATACGGGACCGGCCTTCAGTCCCACATATTTCTCGGGCTCCCAGGTTCGGGCGACGATGGTTCCCTTGCGGTCGAATACCGCCGCCGCCCATGATTCGGGATAGCCTTCCTCGTTGAGGATGGGGGTCAGGTGTTCGGTGTCCAGGGACACGGTCATCACATGGATCATCCGGCCGTCGCGAAACACCGGAATGGCCAGGGCCGCCAACGGCCGCTTGGTGAGCGGCCCGACGAACAGGTCCGAAAGCACCGCCTTGCCACTGTCGCGCACCTCGAAGAAAAAAGCGGCGGGATTATTGGGCAGAGACCGGCCATAGGGTTGGAGCGTGTTGACGATTTGGGCGCCCTCGGGGCTGAGCAACACGATGTTCAGGCGCGGCGATTGGCGCAGAACGTCCAGAGCCTGACGATGGAAGGCCGCGTAATCCCCCTGATCCAGGGTGGGAGAGGACGCCAGAGCGCGCAGCGTGGCCTCGGCTGCGGCGATCTCGCGTTCGATGACCCGCAGCTGAGTCTGTGCCGCCGCGGCGAGGGCGCGCTCCAAATCCAGGCGCCCGCGTTGGAACGAGGTCAGGGTAAGATAACCGACGAACAGCCAGACCGGCAGGATGCAGGCAACGACCAGAAGGGCGATACGCTTGTGAATCCGCAAGGCTGAGTGTCGCTCCGAGAGATCGAAATGGCCGCAAGCCGGCTGGCTTGACCGGCAGGATAACGCCCAGCGGCCGGTTGGAGAAGTAGACACTTGGTCGAATGCCCAAGAGCCAGCCGGGTGTCACGCGGATCAGCGGGAAACGACGTTTGCGCCGAGGTGTGACAGTCCCTCTGTAAGTCCTGTGGACGAACGACCAGCGCCGTCGATATAAGGCCTGATGATCCAGATCACGCACCGCATCGGCCTCGACGAAAAGGAGATCGAGGAGACCTTCATCCGCTCCTCCGGTCCAGGCGGGCAGAACGTCAACAAGGTCGAGACCGCCGTTCAACTGCGCTTCGACGCGCGGCGGTCGCCCTCGCTACCTGATGATGTGAGCGTGCGGCTGCAAAAGCTGGCGGGCAGCCGTCTGACCTCGGACGGCGTCATCGTCATCATCGCCCAGACTCACCGCAGCCAGGAGCGCAACCGGGCCGATGCTCTGGCCCGGCTGGTGGACATGATCCGCGAGGCCGCCAAGCCGCCGCCGCCCAAACGCAAGCCGACCAAGCCGACCAAGGGCTCGAAAGAGCGGCGGCTGGAGGGCAAGACCAAGCGGGCCGAGATCAAGAGCGGCCGGAAATTTCGTCCCGACGCGGACTGACGTCGCCTCCCTGAAGCCTAAGGACTAATCAGCCATTCCCCGCCCGGCGGAATGAGACGGTGGAGCCGTCTCATCGGCTTGGCATGTCCGGCGCTTGACTCTCCAAAAAACATTAGTCTATAGATTGGTGGACTAAATGAAGGCGCGGCCGTTTGCCGGGCTGAAATTGGAGGGTGAGATGGTTGGGTTCCACGATGAGGATGTGCGCCGCCTGCTGCTGGCGACGCTGCTCGTGCTGGTGCTGGCGCTTGGCCTGGCGGCGTTGATTCCCGGTGTCCAGGCGGCCGAGTCCCGGACCTTGCTCAACGTCTCCTATGATCCCACCCGCGAGCTGTACCAGGCGGTCAATGAGGCCTTTATCCGGCAATGGAAGGCCAAGACCGGCGAGGATCTCAAGATCAACCAATCCCATGGCGGTTCGGGCAAGCAGGCCCGCTCGGTCATCGACGGGCTGGAGGCCGACGTGGTCACCCTGGCCCTGGCCTATGACGTGGACGCCATCGCCGACAAGGCCAGGCTGCTGGCGCCTGATTGGCAGAAGCGATTGTCCTACAACAGCGCTCCCTATACCTCGACCATCGTCTTCCTGGTCCGCAAGGGCAATCCCAGGCAGATCAAGGATTGGGGCGATCTGGCCAAGCCCGGCGTGTCGATCATCACTCCCAATCCCAAGACCTCGGGCGGGGCGCGCTGGAATTATCTGGCCGCCTGGGGTTATGCCCTGGACCGCAACAACGGCGATCAGGCCAAGGCCCGCGAGTTCGTGTCGGCTCTCTTCAAGAACGTGCCGGTGCTGGATTCGGGGGCTCGCGGTTCCACCGTGACCTTCGCCCAGCGCGGCCTGGGCGACGTGCTGCTGGCCTGGGAGAACGAGGCCTACCTGGCGGTCAAGGAACTGGGTCCGGACAAGTTCGAGATCGTCACGCCGCCGCTGTCGATCCTGGCGGAGCCGCCGGTGAGCGTGGTCGACAAGGTCGTCGACAAGCGCGGCACGCGCAAGGTGGCCGAAGCCTACCTGCAATATCTCTACACGCCCGAAGGGCAGGAGATCGCGGCGCGCAACTATTACCGGCCGATCGACAAGAAAGTAGCAGCGGCGCACGCCAAGGAGTTCGCCAAGGTCAAGTTGTTC
>JACQAD010000326.1 GCA_016195125.1 Magnetospirillum sp. | reverse complement strand
GCGATTGACTCGGCCAAACCGCGAAAGCCCATCTGCCGGGCTTCCTGGGCAAGAGTCTCCAGCAGGCGGGCGATCTGGGCGGCGGCGGCGGCGGTGGGAAGGGGGAGAGCCGTTTTGGTGCTGCTGATCATGTCGATCCCTTTCAAGAGCCGGTGGACGGTCAAGCCGGTATCTCGGACTTGGCCGGCAACGACATGGTGCCGTTCAGGACGAAGACCCTGATGGCCGAGGTCAGGCTGCTGGATTCATAGCTGCGCCGGGCGGTATCGCACAAATCGTCGATGGTGCAATGAGCCTCGCTGGCCATCATGTCCAGGGCGTTCCAAAACTCATTCTCAAGCTTGACGCTGGTCCGCTTGTTGCGGATACGGATGTTGCGGCAGATCAGCGTCACCGGCCGTCGGCGCGGCGAGGTCTCGGTCGGATAAGCGTCCGGGTCGGAGATGCGTTCGTCCAGGGTGCTGATGGCAACCTCGAGGATTGCCATCAGTGGACCATCATCACGCTCGAAAACCTTGTCGGCCAGACGCTTCAATTCGATGCGCAGGTTGATGTCGGCGATCATGCCTTGACGGTCATGCCAGTTCATCGTGGTGCTACTCCGCCGCGTTGAGATGCAGCGGTGCCCGCTGGGGCAATTTGCTGAAATCCCAAGTTCCCTCGGGCTGAACGATCAGAGTCTCGAAATCGTGGTCGCCGAAGGGGCCGGCCTCGATGGCGCCGAGGTCGGGGCGGCGGGGAATGTCGTGAACGATGGGAACCAAGGTGCCGCGATACATGGAGATGGCTTCGCCCGACTGACGGCCGCCGAAGCGCTTCCAGAAATTCACCGTCTCGAGGCGGGCGCGGCCGGCGGCGATACGGAAACCCTTCTGGCGGGCCAGTTCCAGAGCGGCCCGGGCCAGGGAGGCCAAGACTTGATACGAGCGATAGCGCTTGCGGATCCCGACCCGTTCCAGCAGGGCGAATTCCGCGAACCACCGCACCCGGATCACGCCGGCGGGATCGCCGTCCACATAGGCGATCAGGTGGGTGGCCATGTAATCATTGCCGTTGAACTCGTCGAAATAGGTGATGTTGTCTTCCTCGGCCAGGAAGACCGCGGCGCGAATGGCCATGGCCATGGCGAATTCGTCGGGCGTCCGGGCCAATTTCACGGTCACCGACGAGCTGCGGATTTTGCTACCGATAGTGTTTTCTGCAGACATCGTTGCGCCTCCGTGCAAGAAAGTTCATGTCTGGTATCTTGCAGGGATGTCTGCCGGTTCGGTATGCCGTATAATGTGAATACCGAGAGGGGTGCGCAGGGATCGATGAGTCAGTTTCGCCTTCATGATTGGAACGATGTCCGCCTGATCATCGCCTGCGTCGAACAGGGCGGTTTCGCGGGCGCGGCCACTTCCATGGGGATTGATCAGACCACGGTCAGCCGCCGGATCAGCAATATGGAAGCGGCGATCGGACGGCCGCTGTTCACCAGGCGGCGATCTGGTGCGACCCCCACGGCCGCCGGCTTGGCATTGCTCGAGCGCGCGCGGGCCATGGCGGCCATGGCCGATGATTTTGAAGGCGCCATGCGCGGGCTCCGATGTTATCCAACGCCGAAGGTGACGTTAGCGGCCAGTGAGGGGCTGCTGACCTATACGCTGATCCCGGCTTTGCTGGGCGGGCACAAGGAGGAATTGCCCCTGGATCGGCGGCTGGTCAGGGCGCCGCTGCCGGAATTGGCCTTTTCCTCGATCCCTGGAAAGGGCGATATCTCCATCATGGCCACCTCTCCCGGCGATCTGCCCAAGGTCAGCGGTGCGGTGCATGTGCGGCGGGTGGGGACCATGAACTTCGTGCCGGTGGCCAGCCGGAGTTTCCTTAACGGGGTTTCCGGCATCGCGCATTTCGATGATCTGGCGGAGCAGCCCCTGCTCGATATCGGCATATACCGCGCCATTAGGGGGTTGGACGCCTGGAATGGGATCGTCGCGGCCAAGGGTGGTGACGGCGTGCAGGTGGCCAACAATACCCCGAAGCTCCACAAGCCACTGCTCGCCGGTGAGGGGGTGGCGATTCTTCCCGATTACTCGACGCTATACGAGCATCGACTCTCCGCCTTGGATCTGGATGCGCCCAACATGGCCGTTTCATTGTGGCTGGTCTCGCATGAGGACAGCCTGCGGGAGCCTTCCATTCGGGAATTATATGATTTGCTCGTGGGCATGTTTACCGCCTCGGCCTGGTACCGAGAGAAATAAGCCATGCGGGGGCGGCGCTCGGCCGGCTGCATACTCTGGTATTCAGCTGCATACTAAAAACGGTTGCGTTTGGGCTCACTATGGCTAGAATGTCCCAAATTCCCTCACGCCATTAGGGGTGTCGTTTTGGTAAAAAAGAATGTATCGACCCGCGGTCGGCTGGAAAGCGGTGCACCCAATCCGGTTGACGTTCATGTCGGTGGCCGTATGCGCCTGCGCCGCACCCTTTTGGGCATGAGTCAGGAAAAGTTGGGCGAGGCGATCGGCCTGACCTTCCAGCAGGTTCAGAAGTACGAGCGCGGCGCCAACCGTATCGGCGCGTCGCGGCTGTTCGATCTGTCGCGGGTTCTCGACGTTCCCGTGTCTTACTTCTTCGATGATATGGCCGATCAGGTTCAGGCTCAGAGCCCCGTCAATATCATCAAGGGCTCGGTTGGACTGTCCGAGGAGCCGGCGACCTTCGAAGCCGATCCCATGACCAAGCGCGAGACGCTGGAATTGGTTCGGGCCTACTACAACATCACCGATCCCCAGGTCAGGAAGCGGGTCTATGAACTCGCCAAGGCCCTGGCCGCGGTAGCCGGCGCGGATTAATTTCGCGACCGAGCGCGACGTTTAAGTGACGGCCGGGGCAAGTCCCGGCCGTTTGCGTTTGCAGGCCGCTTGTCTATCTTCTCGTCCCGAGCCATTCTCAACCAGCCCTCCGCCTTTTCATCACCCAACAGTGAAGCCGCCGGACCATGGACGAATCCAACGACTTTCCCGAGATGATGGACACCCATCAGGTCGCCAGCTACCTGCGTGTCAAGGAGCGCAAGGTCTACGAACTGCTCAAGGATCGCCGCATCCCCTGTACCAGGGTCACGGGAAAATGGCTGTTTCCCAAAGGCGAAATCGATGCCTGGCTGAAGCGCAACAGCGCCTCTCCGGTCGAGCCGGGCATGTCCGGCGGGCCTGCTCCCATGGTGGTGGCGGGAAGCCACGATCCCTTGTTGGAATGGTGCCTGCGCGAGGTGGGCGGCGGATTGGCCATGCTGCCGGGCAGTTCTTCCGACGGGCTGAGGCGGCTTGCCGCCGCCGAGGCGGCCCTGGCCGGTATTCATCTGCTCGATCCCGAAAGTGCCACCTACAATCTGCCACAGGTTCAAGCGGCCCTGGCGCAGCGCAATTTCGTCCTGATCGAATGGGCCTGGCGCCAGCAGGGGCTGGTGGTGGCCGCCGGCAATCCGCTTGGACTGAGTGGCATCGGCGATCTTGTCGCCAGAAAGGTCAGGGTGGTTCTGCGTCAGGCGGGAGCCGGGTCGCGCCTGTTGCTTGACAAGCTGCTGACCGAAGCCGGACTGGCCGAGTCAGACCTTCTGACGGCCTCGGTGCCGGTCCGTAGCGAGACCGATGTGGGGCTGGCTATTCTGGAGGGTGCCGCCGACGCCGGCTTGGCGGTGGCATCGGTGGCCAAGAGCTTGAAGCTGGGATTTGTGCCCCTGTGCCGTGAGCGTTTTGATCTGGTTATCGACCGCCGGGCCTATTTCGAGCCGCCGGTTCAGGCATTGCTGGCTTTCACCCGTACCGTCGAGTTCATTCATCGAGCCGAGTCCCTGGGCGGCTACGATATCTCGGGGATCGGCTCGATCCGCTGGAACGGCTGATACGGTTCCTTGTCCTGGGCGGCGCGGAGATGCCGGGACGAGCGCGGCACGCCGCGCGGCCGGACATCTTCCCACCAACGCATCAAAGTGCCGCAGGTCGGCGATAATTCGACGCCGAGCCCGCCGGTGAATTCCCGCCATCGTTCCAGTAGCGGCGCTTCCACGGAGGTCAGCAACGGCAGGCCCTGAGCCATCACCGCCAGCAT
>JACQAD010000294.1 GCA_016195125.1 Magnetospirillum sp. | reverse complement strand
GGCGCTTGCCTTCGGGCGGCGTCGGCATCTGAGCCGGGTCGAAGGTGGACAGCGGCAGATTGATGGAGCCGGCAATGGCCTCGGCCGCATATTCGTCACGCTCGCGCACGTCGATCAGCATGATTCCGTCCGCCTCCCACCAGCGGCGGATCTGGCTGGCGTCCACCACCTGCACCTTGTCGCCGGCCGTAGAACTGGAACCCCCGAAAAGACGCGAAAGCATGGCGATTGTCCTGTCTCGATTAGCTGCCGCGAATGTAAGCACTCCTCCGTCACATACAAGTGCAATCGCCGCATTGTTCCAATGCGCCACCGGCTTTTTTGGGAGGGGGTCTTGGAAAGACGCGGGACCGCCCCCACTAATAAGAATGAGTTTCAGGCGCGGGACTTCAACCGCACCCATCCATCAGCCGGTGGGGTTCGGCCCCGGTGGATTACGACGACAGGGAGGGTAACTCACCATGAACAGGTCTGTACTGGCCTGGACGGCCATATTAGCCGTCCTCACCCTGTTGGTTCCGGAGGCCATGGCGGGAGAGCCACAGCCCTGGGCCATCGGCTATCAGCATGCCGCCTCCCCCACCATGGAGCGCATCACCTCGTTGGCCACCTTCATCAACGGGGTGATCGTCTGCATCACCCTGCTGGTCTCGGGACTTCTGGCCTATGCCTGCTGGCGCTTCAGCGCCAAGCGCAACCCCAAGCCGGCAACATGGTCCCACAACACGCCCCTGGAAATCGTGTGGACGGCGGTGCCGGCGGTGATCCTGCTGCTGATCGCCATCCCGTCCTTCCGCCTGCTCTACTTCATGGACCGGGTCCAGGATGCCGATCTCACCCTCAAGATCGTCGGGCATCAATGGTACTGGACCTATGAATATCAGGACCATGATTTCAAGTTCGACTCCAACCTGGTCACCGAGGATTCGCTGAAAGCCGGTCAGCCAAGGCTGCTGACCGCCGACAACGTGCTGGTGGTCCCGGCCGGGGTGCCCATTCGGCTGCAGATGACCGCCGACGACGTCATTCATTCCTGGGCGGTGCCCGCTTTCGGAATCAAGACCGACGCGGTGCCGGGGCGCCTGAACGAGACCTGGGTCCAGGTCAACGAATCCGGCACCTATTACGGCCAATGCTCGCAATTGTGCGGCGTCAATCATGGCTTCATGCCCATCCACGTCAAGGCCGTGCCCAAGGAGGAATTCGCCGCCTGGGTCGCCGAAGCCAAGAAGACCTATGCCCATCTCGACGGGACTCGGCCGGATGTGGCCGTCGCCCTTGCCAACACCAAGGAGTCTCGCCCATGAGCACCGCCACCGCGTCCCATGACGCTTCCCATGGCCATGCCGAGCCCCATGGCTGGCGGCGCTGGCTTTACTCCACCAATCACAAGGACATCGGCACCCTGTATCTGATCTTCTCGGTGATCGCCGGGCTGATCGGCGGCGCCATGTCCGTCGTCATCCGCATGCAATTGGCCCATCCCCACGGCACCATCTTCGACGGCGATTGGCACATGTACAACGTGTTCGTCACCGCCCACGCCCTGACCATGGTGTTCTTCACGGTGATGCCGGCCCTGATCGGCGGCTTCGGCAATTGGTTCGTTCCCCTGATGATCGGGGCGCCGGACATGGCCTTTCCCCGGCTCAACAACATCAGCTTCTGGCTGCTGCCCCCCGCTTTCCTGATGATGATGCTGTCGGCCTTCGAGGGCTCGGGGGCCGGCACCGGCTGGACCCTTTATCCGCCGCTATCGACCAGCGGCCATCCCGACGCCTCGGTGGATTTCGCCATTCTCGGCCTGCATCTGGCCGGTGTCAGCTCGGTTCTGGGCGCCATCAACTTCATCACCACCATTCTCAACATGCGAGCACCGGGCATGACCTTTCACCGCATGCCCCTGTTCGTCTGGGCCATGCTGGTGACCGCCTTCCTGTTGCTGCTGTCCATTCCGGTCCTGGCGGGCGCCTTGACCATGCTGCTGACCGACCGCAATTTCGGCACCACCTTCTTCGCGCCGTCGGGCGGCGGCGATCCGCTGTTGTATCAGCATCTGTTCTGGTTCTTCGGCCACCCCGAAGTCTACATCATGATCCTGCCGGCCTTCGGCATCATCAGCCACATCATCGCCACCTTCTCCAAGAAGCCGGTATTCGGCTATCTGGGCATGGCCTATGCCATGGTGGCCATCGGCTTCGTCAGCTTCGTTGTCTGGGCCCACCACATGTTCACCACCGGCCTGAACGTGGACACCAGGGCCTATTTCACCGCCGCCACCCTGGTCATCGCGGTGCCCACCGGCATCAAGGTGTTCAGCTGGATCGCCACCATGTGGGGCGGCTCCATCACCTTCAGGGTTCCCATGATGTGGGCGGTAGGCTTCGTCTTCCTGTTCACCATGGGCGGCGTCACCGGCGTGGTCCTGGCCAACAACCCGGTCGATGTCAGCCTGCACGACACCTATTACGTGGTCGCCCACTTCCACTATGTGCTGAGCCTGGGCGCGGTCTTCGCCATCTTCGCCGGCTTCTATTACTGGATCGGCAAGATGAGCGGCCGCCAATACCCCGAGACCCTGGGCAAGATCCACTTCTGGCTGACCTTCGTTGGCGTCAACATCGCCTTCTTCCCGCAGCATTTCCTGGGGGTGCAGGGCATGCCGCGCCGCCTGCCCGATTATCCCGACGCCTTCGCCGGGTGGAATTACGTTTCGTCCATCGGCGCCTATATCGCCTTTGCCGGCACGCTGTTCTTCCTGGTGGTGGTGTGGCGGACCTTCTCCGCCGGCAAGGCGGTGGAGGCCAATCCCTGGGGAAGCGGCGCCACCACCTTGGAATGGACGGTCAGTTCACCGCCGCCCCTGCACTCGTTCGAGACCCTGCCCCATATCGGCACTCCGGCGGAGTAGCCAGCATGAACCGAGGCAAACGAGCGACCGTGGCGGGATTGATGGTGATCCTTGTCGCCATGATCGGTCTGGTCATCGGCAGCGTTCCCCTCTACCGCGCCTTCTGCAAGGCGACCGGCATCGGCGGCCCACCCAGGCAGGTGGCTGCCGATTCGACCCGTGCCGCGGAGCGCTCGGTCACGGTGCGGTTCGACGCCTCGGTGGCCAAGGGCCTGCAATGGCGCTTCGTGCCGCAACGGCGCGAGATGAATGTGCGTCTGGGCGAGGATACTCTGGCCATCTTCACCGCCACCAATCTGTCGGACAGGCCCGTCACCGGCAATGCGGTCTACAACGCCACCCCCGACAAGATCGGGCGTTATGTCAGCAAGATCCAATGCTTCTGCTTCACCGAGCAGGTGCTTGAACCTGGCCAGAGCGTCGACATGGCGGTCAGCTTCGTCATCGATCCCGCCCTGGCCACCGACCCCAATACGGAAGAGGTCGGCACCATCACCCTTTCCTATACCTTCTTCAAAGCGGAAGGCGGCGGCCAAGCCGCCACCGCTCCCGGAGCTTCAGACGGAAGAGGACGGTCATGAGCCACGCGCACGCCACTCCCCGCCCCTCGGCGCCCCATCCCTATCATCTGGTCGATCCCAGTCCCTGGCCCCTGGTGGGCAGCGTCTCCGCTTTCGTCCTGGTCTGGGGCGCGGTCGGCTGGTTCCACGACCACAGCCACCGGACCGGTGTCATGATCGGCCTCGCCATGGTTCTGTTCACCATGGCCGGCTGGTGGCGCGACATTTTCAAGGAAGCCCGCGCCGGCCAGGCCCATACCAGCGAGGTCTGCCACGGCCTGCGCCTGGGCATGGCCCTGTTCATCGCCTCGGAGGTGATGTTCTTCGTGGCCTTCTTCTGGGCCTTTTTCCATTCCTCCCTCAAGGTCGCCCCCATGGTCAGCCAATGGCCGCCGGCGGGAATCGAGACCCTGGACACCTGGCACATCCCCTTCGTCAACACCTTGATCCTGATGAGTTCGGGGCTGACGCTGACCAAGGCCCACCACGCCCTGATCCAGGGACACAAGGCGCCGACCCTGCGGTGGCTGGGCCTGACCATCGCCCTGGGAGTATTGTTCCTGTCGTTGCAGATTCACGAATACGGTACGGCGGTCTTCGCCTTCACCGACGGCATCTATCCGTCGGTGTTCTACATGGCCACCGGCTTTCACGGCTTTCATGTCTTCGTCGGCGTGTGCTTCTTGTCGGTATGCCTGACCAGGGTTCAGGCGGGCGATTTCACGCCCCAGCGCCATGTGGGCTTCGAGGCGGCGGCGTGGTACTGGCACTTCGTCGATGTGGTCTGGGTATTCCTGTTCGTCTGGGTCTATTGGTGGGGCAATGGCTGAGGCCAGGTGAAGCCCTCCGCGGCGCAGGGCCGCCCCAACAGGTAGCCCTGCACCTCCTCACAGCCCAACGATCGCACCAGTTCCAACTGCTCCTCGGTCTCGATCCCCTCCGCCACCACCTTCAAACCGAGACGATGTCCGAGCGCGATGGAGCTTTCGACGATGGCCCTGGCCCCTTCCTCGGTCAGGGCCTTGGCGATGAAGGACTGATCCACCTTCAATTCCGTGAACGGCCCCTGCTGCAATTGCTTCAAGGACGAATATCCCGTGCCGAAATCGTCCACGGACAGGCCGAAACGGCGCATGCGCAGGCGGGTGAGGATATCGAGCGAAGCGGAGAAATCGCCAACCAGGGCGGTCTCGGTGATCTCCAGCATGATCTGCTCGGGCGGAACCTCGTATTCGCGGGCCATGTCCAGCAAGGCGTCGGGCAAGTCCAGCCAGCGCAGCAGCAGCGGAGACAGATTGAGCGCCACCCTGGGAGCAAATCCCAGCCGCCTCCAGAGCCGGCATTGGGCCAGGGACTTGCGGATCACCGTATCGGTCAGCCGTTCGATCAAGCCATCCTGCTCGGCCATGGGGATGAAACGGTCGGGACCGATCAATCCGCGCTCGGGATCGATCCAGCGGGCCAGAACCTCGGCCCCCTTGACCTGACGGGTCGAGGCACAGAATTTGGCCTGGAAATAAGGCACCACATGTCCCTCGTCCAGGGCGTTGGACAGAGCTTGGGCGTCGGGCCGGTAGATGTCCTTGGGCCGCTCGACCGCACTGGGGCGTGGTGACCGCCGAACCTCGGCCAGAATCTTGTAGATGGCTGACAGTTCGGCCAGCATGAACGGCTTGTGCAGCACCCCCGCCACCTTGAGGCCCCGGGTCTCCGCCAGCCGGCGAGCGGCATCGATCACGTCGGAATCGTATCCGCTCATCAGCACTAAAGGGGCTTCGGAGTGATTGTCGCCGAGAAAGCGGATGATCTCGACCCCATCCATTCCCGGCATGGCGAGATCCAGGAAGATCCCCTGCAGGTCAATGGAGTAGCGACAGGCGAAATCCTCGAAATTGTCGCACCAATGGGTCTTGAAGCCAAGATCGGAGCCGACATCGGCCACGAACTCGCACATGTCGCGCTCATCGTCGAGGATCAGCACCGCAGACTGGGCGGCTTTGGCTTCTGCCTGGTTCATGGCATTCTCCGCTCGTCGAGGATCTGCCTGACACGGCGTGCCAGATCAGCTTTTCCATAGGGTTTGGGGAGCAGCCGCGCGGTATCGACAACGCCGCCATGCTCGGAAAAACCGCTGAACCCGGAGGTGAACAGCACCTTGCAGGTCAGCCCCAATTCCCGCACCCTTCGTTCCAGGGCAACACCATCCAGACCGTGCGGCATGACCACGTCGGTGAACAGCAACGCCACGTCGGAGCGCTCCCGCAGGATATCCAGGGCTCGGGCCGCGTCGGTGCACACGATGGCGTGGTAGCCCAATTCGGTTAGGAACTCGCCGGCGATCTCGGCCAGAGAGGCCTCATCATCCACCACCACGATGGTCTCGGTTCCGGTGGGGACATCTTGTCCCTCCTCCTCCTTGATCCGCGTCTCCGCCTCCCCCTCCGGGGGCAATGGCAAATACAGACGGAACGTCGTCCCCATGCCGGCTTCGGAATAGACCCGGATATGCCCCCCGGAACGCTTGGCGAAGCCATAGGCCATGGCCAGGCCCAGCCCGGTTCCCTTGCCGCGTTCCTTGGTGGTGAAGAAGGGCTCGAAGATGCGGTCGACGACTTCCTTGGGGATACCGGTTCCAGTGTCGCTCATGGACACCACCACATAGTGTCCCGGCTCCAGATTGGGGTCGATCCTCCTATATTCGGGAGCGATCACCTGATTGCTGGTTTCAATGATCAGATTGCCGCCGTCAGGCATGGCGTCACGGGCATTGAGGGCGAGGTTCAGAAGATAATCCTCGAACTCGCTGCGGTTGATGTCGACGGCCCACAGATCCGTGTGCAGCCGGGTGCGGATCTCGATCCGCCGGGTGAGTGAGCGTTCCAGCATTTCCAGCATGCCGCCGACAACCTCGTTGACGTCGGTGCGGGCCTTACCCTGGGCCGCCTTGTCCTGGCGCGAGAACGACAGCAATCGCCGGGTCAGATCAGCGCCACGCCGGGCACTGCGCAAGGCGGTCGCCACCCGGCGCTCTCCCACTTCGTTGCCATCGACCGTCCGTTCCAACAACTCAAGATTACCGGTGATGATGCCGAGAAGATTATTGAAATCGTGGGCGATTCCTCCGGTCAGCTGCCCCACCGCCTCCATCTTCTGCGAGCGTCGCAGGGCCGCCTCGGTCTGCTTCTGCTCGCTGAGGTCACGGATGAAGGCCGTGAACAGCCCATGGTCCGGCAGATGGGTAATGGTCAGTTCCACCGGAATTTCATGACCGGAGGAATGCAGGCCGGTCATTTCCAGGCGGCGGCCCAGAACGGTGGATTGATGCCCCTTGGCCATGCGTTCGAGGCCCTGCCGATGAGCCTCGCGGCTCGCCTCGGGAATGATCAGTTCCGCCACCTCGCGGCCCACCGCCTGGGTCGCCTGGCACCCGAAGATCCGTTCCGCCGCAGGATTGAATTCAACCACCCTCCCTTGGCGGTCGATGGTGATGATGGCGTCCAGGGCGGCATCGAGAATGCTGGTCTTGATCTGCTCGCTGGCCGCCAGGGCGGATTCCGTGGCGATCTCCTCGCTGATATCGCGGAAGCTGACCACCGCGCCGATCAGGGCGCCGTCTTTGAGGATCGCGGTCGAGGCGTAATGGACGGGGAAGCTGGTCCCGTCATGACGCCAGAACAATTCCCCCATGATCGAACAGCCGTCGCCCTCGGTCAGGGTGTGGAACAGCGGGCAATCCTCGGCCGGATAGGCACTGCCGTCGTGACGGGTGTGATGAACCAGGGGATGAATCTGGTTACCCAACAGCTCCCAGGCCTGATAGCCCAGCATGGTCAGGGCGGAACGGTTGGCGAAGGAGGCCCGACCGTCACGGTCGATGCCGATGATGCCCTCCCCCACCGAATTCAAGATCAATTCGGTTCGTTCCACCGCCTCCCGGTGGGCGGCGAATTCCTGACGAAGACGCCGTGCCATGGGCGAAAACACCCCGGCCCAGGAAAAAATCAGCACCCCCACAAGGATGCCCAAGCCCATGGTGAAGCGGTCCCGCAGCCGGGCCACGTGATTACGGCTTTCCTCCTGGTACTGGATCACGACCCGTTCCAATCCGGGAAGGACCGAAAGCCGCGCCTTGTCGGCCAGGGCGCGCAGGCGGGAAATGGGAATCTCCTGGCCATGGCTTAGCGACAGCTGACTTACATCGGCGACGAAGGCCTTGACCTCCCGATCCAGGGAGGGGGTTCCGCCGAAATACAGACTTTCCAGTTCCGGCGACATGCCGCGCCGGTGACTTTCGGCAATCAGATTGGCATGCCCAGCCGCCATCTCTGCGCCGGCCTTGCCCAGAAGTTCGGCGAATAGTGTCCGCTCGTCGGGAGACGAGGCCATGGCCATCTGAAGGGAAAAGGCGACGCTGCGCTGTGACAACATGCGCTGACGACCCGCCACATTGATCAGGGTTCCATCCTCGGACAGGTGGCCGATGATCCAGTCCTGGGCCTGATATCCGGTCAGGGCGATCAGCAACAAGGCGATCACCACAGCAGCCTGCCGTCGATAAAGGCTGGACAGCAATTCCCTCGTCCGGAATTGGCCTTCGCTCATACGGCGCCTCCCCGAAACGGTTTGATCTCGGCATATGGCCGACCGCTTATCGCGCCTTATAGCATACGACTTTAGAATGTGCGCGTCAGAAAGGGATATTGTGAATGCCTGATTGAATTTCAATAGTGGCTAATACGGGCAATCGGCCCGGCCGCAGGAGCGAGCCTTACGGGCCGGCTGCCAGGTGCCACAGATTCGGCACTCCACCATGGCCTCGGCCTTGGCTTCAGCGTCAGCCGGAGGGGAAGGCCGCCTTAGGGGATTTGCGCCGCCGCCCTGACGCAGTTCAGCGATCCGGCCCAGGTATTTGAAGCCGAACCAGATGAGGGCCACCACGGTGACCGTAAGCAGAATCTTGCCGAACATCCCTGCTTATCCCTTACCTTCCGTTATGGGGTCAAGGCTTCAGCGCCCCGTAGAATCGCCTGAGCCGCCTCGCTATACGAGCCGTCCTCTCCGTGCAGAACCAGTCCGGGGCGCAATTCCAATGGCGCCCTGGCGCCCTTACGGGCCGACACGATCACCCGTCCCGCATGACGCCCGACCTTCGGCCACAAGGGAGTGACAACGATGCCGCCCACCCCCCTGCCGGACAGGGCGACAAGAATATCACCCAGCCGCTCGGCCCGGTGAATGAGGGTAAGCCTGCCCTTCGGCCGCAGCAGAGCCAAGCCGGCCCGGATCCACTGGGTCAGATTCAGCTCACCTTCCACATGGGACAGGGCCTTGGTTTCCAGCCCCGGATGGGTTCCCGATTGCGCCGTGAAAAAGGGGGGGTTGGTCATCACATGGTCAAAGCCGGATAACGCGACGGGCAGCGTCGCCGCCGAGCCGATCACCACCTGCAGCCGATCGGCCATCTGGTTGAGATCGGCGTTGCGCCGCGCCAAGTCCGCCATCTCCGGCTGCAGCTCCAATCCGCTCACCGTCACATGGGGCAGGCGGGCCAGCAGACACAGACTGGCAGCCCCAGCCCCACAGCCGAGATCGAGGACACGCTCGCCGGCCCGGGCGACAACGGATGCCGCCAGAAAGACCGGATCAATAGCGGCGCGATAGCCTTCCTCGGGCTGCAAAAGACGCACGCGGCCTGCCAGCAATTGGTCTTCGGTGACGGGAAAAGGAATTTCCATGGTCATCACGGCTCTTGATCGGGGTGAAAGCGACATGTGAAAGGCGATGTAAGCTTGACCGACTTTCCCAGGCAACACTATGTTCGTCGCGCGGGTGGGCATGGCTCGCGCGGTAGGAGAATCGGTATCGTGGCGATCGTGGTCAGTTTGGAGGATGAACGCGGCAAGAAGGCCAAGAGCCTCGACGCCCTGATTGCCTTGGTCAAGGACGACCTGGAAAAAGTCAATAGAACCATCGTCGATCGGATGCATAGCCCGGTCGAGTTGATTCCCCAGCTGGCCGGTCATATCATCGCCGCCGGCGGCAAGCGTCTGCGCCCGGTGCTGACCCTGGCTTCGGCCAAGCTGGCCGGACATACCGGCGAACGCCATATCAAGCTGGCCGCCTGCGTCGAATTCATCCACACCGCCACCTTGCTTCACGACGACGTGGTCGATGAATCGGATTTGCGCCGCGGGCAGGCCTCGGCCAATGCCCTGTTCGGCAACAAGCCCAGCGTCCTGGTGGGCGACTTCCTGTTCTCACGCTCGTTCGAGCTGATGGTCGAGGACGGATCGCTCTCGGTGCTGGCCATCCTGTCGCGGGCCTCCTCGGTCATCGCCGAGGGCGAGGTGCTGCAGCTGATTACCGCCAACGATACCGAGACCAGCGAGGATTCCTATCTCGAGGTCATCCGGTCCAAGACCGCCGCCCTGTTCGCCGCCGCCTGCCGCATCGGTGCCGTGGTGGCCGACAAGCCCAAGGTCGAGGAAGAGGCGCTTGAATCATACGGCCTCAACCTGGGCATCGCCTTCCAGCTGATCGACGACGTTCTGGATTATTCCGCCAAGCAGGCGGTGCTGGGCAAGACGGTGGGCGACGATTTCCGCGAGGGCAAGATCACCCTGCCGGTCATCCTGGCCTTCCGCCGGGGCGATGACGACGAGCGCGCCTTCTGGCGCCGCTGCGTCGAAGACCTCGACCAGAAGGATGATGACCTTGAACGCGCCATCAAGTTGATGGAAAAGCACGGCAGCCTGGCCGCCACCATCGCCCGCGCCAGGCATTATGGCGAGATCGCCCGCGATGCCCTGGGCATCTTCCCGGATTCCCCGGTCAAGCAGGCCATGATCGACGTCATCGATTTCTGCATCGACCGCGCATATTAGTAGTGGGGAGGCTCGGAGCCTCCCCTCCTATCGCCTAAGCCGCGGCGAAGCGCGAGCGCGGCGCCGGCAGGACCATGGCCGGCCGGCCGATATCCTTCATCAGGCCTGGGCCGTTGACCATCTCGAACCCGCTCTGCACCACGCCTCCCACCACCTTGCGGTGGCGCGCGCTCCACAGATAACAGCCGATACCATCCTTGGAGGTGTCCTCGTGGATCCGCTCCAGGATCGCCAGGAGGGTGTCGTCATCCATGCGCTCGTCCGGCGCCAGTTCCGACAGATCCAGTCCGACCATGGACACGCCGATATCGGCGGCAAGAGAAGTCCGCCGCGCCGAGAGGCGGGTGCGGACCAGGACTTCCCGACATAACGTCCCCACGAAAGACACCACGGATTCCAACTCGGGCGTCGAGGTGCCATCGGGAATGTGAAAGATTTCGATGACCAATCTGGTGTTGCGGGTTTCCTGGGTCAGATCGGACAGGGGAAAGACCACGGAATTGCGCTGCTCCGAGGCCAGGGAGGCCCAGCACAGGGGAATGATCACCGACGGCAGTTGCGCCCCTTCGCTGCTGTTGCGGGTGGCGGCCAGGATGTCGCGAACCGCCGAGTTGACCACGAAACGGTCGATGGTCAGCGCCGTATTGAGATCACCCATGGGATAGGCGCGACAGCCCTCGATCGGGTCGGCGTCGGCGCGGTCACGGCGCACCACGCGGGCGCCGTAGGCGGAGATGGCCTCGCCCAGCGCCACCCAGGTGGGGCGCCAGAGCAACGAAAGGCTGGCTCCGGTGGGAATGGGGCCGATAAGTCCGGGATCGAACGCCGCCGGCTTGGCCGCCTTCGGTCCTTCCATGGTTTCCCACCGGGCTTCCGACCGGCGGGCATCATCTCCCCGCTCCAAGGTCTTCCAACCCTTGATGGGATCATCGGCATCGCCCGAAGTCGGCGAGGACGATGGTAGATAGGGAAGGCCGCTGGCCGGCACATAGGCCCTGACCTCCTCGACGGCGCGGCGAATGCGGGGGGCGACCAGTTCGCCGTCCTCGCCCACGGCCTCGGTCACGGGAATTTCGGCCGCCAGCGCCACCGGCCGGTCCTGCCCATCGTCCTGATGTCCATAGAGGAAGCGGCCCAGTTCCTCGACCACCGCCACGGTGCGGCGGCGGGCTTCGTCCGGGCTGACCTCGGGGAACGCCAGGATCCAGGCATCCTCGCCATCCCGACAATAGGTGTTACCGCGGCCGATATGGCGCCGCACCACCTGATCGACGATGATGCCGACCTTGTCTACCAGCCTTGGCCATTTTTCGCCCACGGATTCGCGATACTCCACCAGGGAAATCACATGCAGCTTGGCCTTGATGGAGGGATCGCGGCAGAGCATCTGCTCCAGCCATTCGGCGGCGGAGTCCACGGTGGAACGGGTTGTCGGCCGCGGCAGACGACCCGCTGTAACCGCGGCGGGAGACCCGGCCTCGGGTTTATCCTCGTCCCAAAGTGTCCTTAGTGACTGAGCCAGCCTGACCCAAACACTCCCAACAGCAGCTGCCATGTTACCCTCCCGCCCCAACTTACCCTTCCCATAAGTAGCGTAGCGTAAATTACTTATAGGACCAAGAAACAAAAGCTGACGCTACTTTGCGCCACATTCCTGCCATACCAAAAAACCATAACATTCTTATGGAATACACTGACGGTATGGCATGGCACGCCGGCACCGGCGCAAACCCGCACATTGATTCAGAGGTATGGTTGCAGCCGGGAAATGTCACCCTGGCGACCGGGAAATCCGCTTGCCGTCATGGGCTTGCCCGCCGATCGAGTCTGGCGCAGCATGGTTTGAGCCTGAGGAACAGATCTCTTGGAGGCCCCAATGAACCGCACCAAACTAATGTTCGTCGCAGCATCGGTGATGCTTGCCGTAAACATCTTAGTGTTTGTCGTTCAGATGATACCCATGGCGACCGCGAGCGTCGACGGAATGGGATACAAGGAGCTAAGCCGGGATCAAGACTTCAAAAAGGCCGTCGAATCAGTCGTCGTCAACTGTCACGTCATAGACGGCTTCATATACTGCTGAGCTTGATCGGCAGTATCATCAACGATGACTGAGGCCACGGCTCAGCTGATCTTGTGGTAGAGCTTGAACCACTCGATGAAGCGCGGCACCCCCACGGAAATCGGCGTGGTGGGAGCAAACCCCACATCCTTCTGGATGGCCGAGATATCGGCATAGGTTTCCTTGACGTCACCCGGCTGCATGGGATGGAAGTCGTAAGTGGCTTTGCGGCCCAGGGATTCCTCCACCAGACCGATGAAATCCATCAGCTTCTCGGAATTATTATTGCCGATGTTGTAGAGGTGGTAGGGGGGAGTCACGCCGTTATCGGCGGGCGGATTGTCCAGCACGCCCACCACACCCGAGACGATATCGTCGATATAGGTGAAGTCGCGGCTCATATCACCGTTGTTGAACACCTTGATGGGCTCGCCGGCCATGATGGCCACGGCGAACAGGTAGGCGGCCATGTCGGGACGTCCCCAGGGGCCGTACACCGTGAAGAAGCGCAGGCCGGTGGTGGGGATGCGGAACAGATGGCTGTAGGAATGGCTCATCAGTTCGCCGGCCCGCTTGGAGGCGGCATAGAGCGAGATGGGCGTATCCACCCGATCGTCCACCGAGAACGGCAGCTTGGTGTTGGAACCATAGACCGAGGACGAACTGGCATAGACGAAATGGCGGCATTTGGGATTGGCGCGCGCCATCTCCAGCATCACCAGATGGCCTTCGATGTTGGAATGGGTGTAGTCGTAGGGTGCGGTCAGGGAATGACGCACTCCGGCCTGGGCCGCCAGATTGATATAGGCGGTGATATCGGGATACAGCCTGGCCGCCTCTTCCATGGCGGCGCGGTCGGCGATATCGGCCTTGACGAAAACGAATCCCGGAAACTGGCGCAGACGCTCGAGCCGCGTTTCCTTCAGCCTGACATCATAATAGGGGCTGAGGCAATCGACTCCCACCACCTTCTCCCCCCGTTCGAGCAGGCGCAGGCAGGTGTGATAACCGATAAATCCGGCAGCACCGGTGACAAGGATGGTCATACGCTCGATCCCTTTTCCGCAGGCCGGTTCCATATACCTTGATCGAGCCGGGAAATCATCCCCCCTATTTCGTCATGAAACCGCAATTTCCTTGCCTGGCCGAAGCCTGACGAATGCGTTCATTGCTATTTGCGAACCGGGTCTTTCCAGCGGCGGGGGCTATCCTTACTTCTAGGGCATAGGGATGCTGAGAGGTCACCATGACCGTCGCCACCACCATCACCCTGGACGATAAATACAGCCAGGACCGGGGCCGCCTTTATCTGTCGGGCATACAGGCCCTGGTGAAGCTGCCCATGCTGCAGCATCTGCGCGATCAGGCGGCGGGATTGAACACCGGCGGTTTCGTCTCGGGCTATCGCGGTTCGCCGCTGGGCGGATTGGACAAGGAATTGTGGCGGGCGGAAAAATATCTGGCCCGCCATTCCATTTCCTTCCAGCCCGGCCTCAACGAGGATCTGGCCGCCACCGCCATCTGGGGCACCCAACAGATCGGCCTGTTCCCCTCCCCCACCCATGACGGCGTCTTCGCCCTGTGGTACGGCAAGGGGCCGGGGCTGGATCGCTCGCTGGATGTCTTCAAGCACGCCAAGTCCGCCGGCACCGCCCCCCATGGCGGCGTGCTGGTCCTTGCGGGCGACGATCACGGCGCCAAATCCTCCACCCTGGCCCATCAGAGCGAGCAGGTCTTCATGGCGGCGCAGATGCCGGTGCTGAACCCGGCCGGTGTCCAGGAATTGCTGGATTTCGGCCTGTTCGGCTGGGGATGAAGGCCATATCCGAGAGCGTGGAAAGTTCGGCATCGGTTGCCGTCGATCCCTGGCGGCAGACTTTCGTGACGCCAACGGATTTCGTTCTTCCGTCGGGCGGATTGTCCATTCGTTGGCCCGACAAGTTCCTGGAGCAGGAATTGCGCCTGATGGCGCAGCGCATTCCCGCCGCCCTGGCCTTCGCCAAGGCCAATGCCATCGACCGGATCGTGATCGATTCGCCCCGGCCCCGTTTTGGCATCGTCACCACCGGCAAATCCTATCTGGATGTGATGCAGGCCCTGGCTGACCTGGGCATCGACGAGGGCCACGCCGCCGAGATCGGCATCCGCCTCTACAAGGTGGGGATGAGCTGGCCCATGGAGCCCGGCGGCATCCGCGCCTTCGCCGAGGGGCTCGACGAGATTCTGGTGGTGGAGGAAAAGCGCGCGGTCATCGAAGAGCAGCTCAAGGCCCAATTGTACAATTGGCGCGAAGACGTGCGGCCGCGGGTCATCGGCGAGCATGACGAAAGCGGAGCCTGGGTTCTGCCGCCCTATGGCGAGCTGACCCCGGCCCAGATCGCCCGCGTCATCGCCAAGCGCATCGGCCGCTTCCATACCTCGGCCACCATCCAGGAACGCCTGGATTGGCTCGATGCCAAGGAGCGTCAGCTGGAGGCAATCCCCCAGGGCTTTTCCCGCATTCCCTATTTCTGTGCCGGCTGCCCCCACAACACCTCGACCAACCTGCCCGAGGGCAGTCAGGCCATGGCCGGAATCGGCTGTCATTTCATGGCCACCTGGATGGACCGCGCGACCCTGACCTACACCCATATGGGCGGCGAAGGCGCCACCTGGATCGGCCAGAGCCCGTTCACCGGCCGCACCCACATGTTCCAGAACCTGGGCGACGGCACTTATACCCATTCCGGTTCCCTGGCCATTCGTGCCGCCCTGGCCGCCAAGGTCAACATCACCTACAAGATCCTCTACAACGACGCCGTGGCCATGACCGGCGGCCAGAGTGCCGAGAGCGGCTTTTCCGTCGCCGCCATCGCCGCCCAGGTCAGCGCCGAGGGCGTCGGACGCATCGCCATCGTCAGCGACGATCCCGACAAGTACCCGGCCCGGGCCTTCCCCGCTGCGACCACCCTTCACCACCGCGATCAGCTGGATGCGGTGCAGCGGGAATTGCGCCAATTGTCCGGCGTCACCGTGCTGATCTACGACCAGACCTGCGCCGCCGAGAAGCGTCGGCGGAGAAAGCGCGGCCTGATGCCCGACCCCGACGAGCGCATCTTCATCAACGAAAAGGTCTGCGAAGGCTGCGGTGATTGCGGTGTGCAAAGCAATTGCGTCGCGGTGGTGCCGGTCGAAACCGAATGGGGCCGCAAGCGCGCCATCGACCAATCCTCGTGCAACAAGGACTTTTCCTGCGTGAAGGGCTTCTGCCCCAGCTTGGTCTCGGTCAAGGGCGGGCGCATCCGCCGCCATCACGACCAGGGCCAGCTTCCCGTGGCCTCTCTGCCCGAGCCGGTCCT
>JACQAD010000038.1 GCA_016195125.1 Magnetospirillum sp. | reverse complement strand
TACAATTCGGTGATCCGCTCCCACCCCGACCCCGAATTCCAGGGCCGTGACGCCTCGCGGGTCCAGGGGCGCGACGGCCGCGCCATTCTGCCCACCATCATCGCCATCGCCCGGGAAAAGGGCGAGGGCTTCCATACCTATCCCTGGCAGCGCCTGGGCGAGACGCGGCCCAGCGAGAAGCTGTCCTATTTCATCGACCTGCCCCATCGCGGCCTGGTGATCGGCACCGGGGCCTATCTCGACGACATCGACCGCGAGGTGGAGCGGCGCAAGGCCGAGGCGGTGGAGGATCTGCGCCAGGCGCTGCGCAACATCCGCATCGCGCGCACCGGCTACGTCTATATCTTCGACTCCGCCAAGACCATGATCATCCACCCCAATTCCAATATCGAGGGACAGGATTTCGGCACAAGAGTCGATCCGGCCACCGGGCATTCCATCAGCGAAGAATTGATGGCGGCAGCCGATAGCGACCGGCCGCTCACCTATCTGTGGGACAAGCCGTCGGACCCCGGCAATTACGCCTATGAGAAGATTTCCTGGGTGCGGCATTTCAAGGGCTTCGACTGGTATATCGCGTCCTCGGTTTATGTGGACGAGTTGAAGCGCTCCTCCGCCGTGCTGGGCAACCGGCTGGTGACCATTGCCCTGGCCCTGCTGGTGGCGGCCAGCGCGCTGGGCTATCTGGCGGTGGATTGGCTGATGCGTCCCCTGAACCGGCTGGCCGAGACCGCCGAGCAGGTCCAATCCGGCAATCTTGATGCCCAAAGCGGCATTCGCCGCGACGACGAGATCGGCCTGCTGGCCGATGCCTTCGACGGCATGGTCCGCCGCGTCAAGGACGACATCGTCACCCTGGATTCCCGTGTCCGCGACCGCACCTGGGAACTGGAGGAGGCCGAAACCCGTCAGCGCCTGATCCTCGACGCCATTCCCGCCGCCATCGCCTATCTGGGCCGCGACGAAATCGTCCGCTTCGCCAACCGCCGCTGGGCGGAACTGGTTCGCCAGGACGCGGCGCAATTGCTGGGCCGCGACCTGAAATCAGCCATCGGGCGCTTTGCCCATTGCGCCATCTTGCCCTATATGGAGCGCACCTGGGCGGGCGAGGAAGTCACCTTCGAGTACAGTTTCCCCCACCCCGCCGGGCATAGGGTGGTCACCAAGAACACCCTGATCCCCCAGCGGACGATCCGTGGCGACGTGGTCGCCATGTTCGTGCTGTCCCTGGACGTCTCGGCGGAGAAGGCGACGCAATCCCAGCTGATGGAAGCCCAGCGTATGAAGGCGGTGGGGCAATTGTCAGGAGGGCTGGCCCACGACTTCAACAATCTGCTGTCCATCATTTTGGGCAATCTGGCGGCGGCACGGGAGAAATACGCCGCCATCGACGGCCTGGAGACCTATTTGGAGCCGGCAGAACGGGCCAGCCGGCGCGGCGCCGACATCACGTCGCGGCTGCTGGCCTTCTCGCGCCAGCATCCCATGAAGCCCGAGCCGGTGGCCGTGTGCGAGCTGGTGCGCGAGATCGCCATCCTGCTCAGCCGGTCACTGCCGTCCTCCATCACCATCACCATTCCCGATGAAGGCGGTGAATGCTGGGCCATCGCCGATTCCAACCAGCTGGAAAACGCCCTGATCAATCTGGCGCTCAATGCCAGGGACGCCATGCCGGAGGGTGGCCGGCTGGAGCTGGACGTCCGCCTGCGCAATGTTACCGAGCCGCTGACCTTCGATGAAAAGGTCGCTCCCGACGATTATCTGGAAATCCGGGTGACGGATTCCGGTATCGGCTTCGCGCCGGAGGTCATGACCAAGGCGTTCGAGCCGTTCTTCACCACCAAGCGTCTGGGCTCCGGCCTGGGCCTGTCCATGGTCTACGGCTTCGTCAAGCAATCCCACGGCTATATCAGCCTGGAGAACAATCCCCTGGGCGGCTCTACCGTCACCATTCTGCTGCCGCGCGCCACGCCGGCGCCACAGGCGGAGGCGGCCGAATCCCCTGCCCCCACCGCCGCGCAATGGCAGGGGCAGCTGGCTCTGATCGCCGAGGACGATTGCGATGTGCGCGAGGTTCTGCGCGGCCAATTGGTCAATCTCGGCTTCTCGGTGGTCGAAGCCGAAAGCGGCGACGAGGCCGCCGAGTTGATCGAGCAGATCGACGGGCTCAGCCTGGTGGTCTCGGATGTGGTCATGCCCGGAATGAACGGCATGGATCTGGCCCGCCGCATCCGCGCCGACCACCCCCAAATCCGCGTCGTCCTGATCAGTGGCTTCTCGTTCGACACTAGCTCTCAGCCCGATGATCTGGTCATATTACGTAAGCCCTGGGACAAATCCGATCTGGTCGCCGCCATCGGATGCAACACGGGGATGGAAAATGCGGTGTGAGGGATGGAGGAATTGTGGGAGGACGTGCGCTTCGGCGTCATCATCCTCACCGGGCGCGGCGGCGTCTCGGATCGTGTGCTGGGCCTGGAATTGGGTGCCGACGACTACATCGTCAAGCCGTTCGAGCCGCGCGAGCTGGTGGCAAGGGTCAACAGCGTCATCCGCCGCCGCGACCAGCTGGCGGCCTCGGCCGGAACGGCCCTGTCCAATCGCGCCTGCTTCGCCGACTGGACCTTCGATTCCGGCAATCTGATGCTCTCGTGCAGCGACGGCCGCCAGGATAGCCTGACCGCCGCCGAGGCCGGGCTGCTGCTGGCCCTGCTCAGGTCTCCCAAGCGGGTGCTGTCGCGCGAGCAGTTGCAGGGCACCGAACTGGAACGCGACGACTTCCCGTTCGACCGCTCCATCGACGTCCGCATCTCACGCATTCGCAAGAAAATAGAAGCCGACCCCAAGGCGCCACGCCTGATCAAGACGGTCTACGGCGCCGGCTACCTGTTCGCCGCCGACGTATCGTGGCTGTAACCCTGGCCTCGATCACATTTCGTTATAATCCAGAGAAACTTGGGTAATGACGGGGAGCTAGACTGCGCCCCAATGCCGCGACAACACGCGGTTGGCATCAATGCCGGAAGGGAGAAACAAGTCCATGTCCGCCTCTAATCCCTATGAACTCGGTCTGGAACCCAACGCCGCCAATTTCGTGGCGCTGACGCCGCTGACCTTCCTCGAGCGCGCCGCGGCCGTGTGGCCCGACCGCACCGCATTGGTTCATGGCAACCTGCGCCGGAGCTGGGCGGAAACCTTTATCCGCTGCCGCAAGCTGGCCGCCGCCCTGACGGCGCGTGGCATCGGCCTGGGCGACACCGTCGCCCTGATGGGCGCCAATACGCCCGAGACCTTCGAGGCGCATTTCGGCGTGCCGCTGACCGGCGCGGTGCTCAACGCCATCAACACCCGCCTGGATGCCGACGCCGTCGCCTTCATCCTCAATCACGGCGAGGCCAAGATCCTGATCACCGACCGCGAGTTCTCGCCGGTGGTCAAGAAGGCGCTGTCCACCCTGGGCCGCACCATTCCGGTGATCGACATCGACGATCCCCAGTTCAAGGGCGGAGAATTGCTGGGCGAAAAGAATTACGAGCAATTGCTGGACGAGGCCGGGGATGAGCTGCCTTGGACCATGCCCGACAACGAGTGGCAGGCCATCACGCTCAACTACACCTCGGGCACCACCGGCAATCCCAAAGGCGTGGTCTATCATCATCGCGGCGCCCATCTGAACGCCGTCTCCAACGCCCTGTCCTGGCAGATGACCGACGACACGGTCTATCTGTGGACCCTACCCATGTTCCACTGCAACGGCTGGTGCTTCCCCTGGACCATGGCGGTGGTGGCCGGCACCAGCGTCTGCCTGCGCCATGTGCGCGTCGACGCCATCATGGCAGCCATCCGCGACGAGAAGGTGACCAATTTCTGCGGCGCCCCCATCGTCCTCAACATGATCAACAACGCTCCCGCCGCCCTGAAAGAAGGGATCGCCCACAAGGTCAAGGTGATGACCGCCGGCGCCGCTCCCCCCGCCCCGGTCATCGCCGGCATGGAGCGCATGGGCTGGGACGTGACCCATGTCTACGGCCTGACCGAGACCTACGGCCCGGCGGTGCAATGCGTCTGGCACGACAAGTGGAACCCGCTGTCCATCGAGGAAAAGGCCCAGATCAAGGCCCGCCAGGGCGTGCGCGGCCCCATGCTGGAAGGCCTGATGGTGGCCGATCCCCTGGACCTCACCCCCTGCCCCAGGGACGGCAAGACCGTGGGCGAGATCTTCATGCGCGGCAACAACGTCATGAAGGGCTATCTCAAGAACCCCGCCGCCACCAATGAAGCCTTCGCCGGCGGCTGGTTCCACAGCGGTGATCTGGCCGTCTGCCACCCGGATGGCTATATCGAGATCAAGGACCGCTCAAAGGACATCATCATCTCCGGCGGCGAGAACATCTCATCCATCGAGGTCGAGGACATTCTCTACGCCCATCCCGCCGTGCTGGAAGCCGCCGTGGTCGCCCGTCCCGACGAGAAATGGGGCGAGACTCCCTGCGCCTTCATCTCGCTCAAGGAAGGCGCCGTCGCGACCGAGGCCGATATCATCTCCTTCTGCCGCGAACGCATGGCCCACTTCAAGGTGCCGAGGACCATCGTTTTCGGCGGCCTGCCCAAGACCTCCACCGGCAAGGTTCAGAAGTTCATGCTGCGTCAACAGGCCAAGGAGCTGAAGTGATGAAAGTCCTGGTCGCGATCAAGCGAGTGATCGACTACAACGTCAAGATCCGGGTCAAGGCCGACGGGTCTGGGGTTGAGACTCAGAACGTTAAGTTCTCGATGAATCCGTTCGACGAGATC
>JACQAD010000037.1 GCA_016195125.1 Magnetospirillum sp. | reverse complement strand
GGGCCAGATCGGGCTGGGCCTTCTTCAGCTTTTCGGCCAGACGCAGATAGGTGGCGCGGTCATGGCCGCGATTCATGGCGGCCAGGATACGGTCGGAACCCGATTGCACCGGCAGGTGCAGGAACGGCATCAGCTGCGGCAGCTCGGCATGGGCGGTGATCAGCTCGTCATCCATGTCGCGGGGATGCGACGTGGTGTAGCGCAGGCGTTCGACCCCCTTGACCTCGGCCAGGGCGCGGATCAGGCGGCCCAGATTCCAGCCCTCGCCGCCGTGCCAGCCGTTGACGTTCTGGCCCAGCAGAGTGATCTCGCGCACGCCGCCCTCGGCCAGCTTGCGGGCTTCCTCCAGCACGGCGCCGGCCGGGCGGGAATACTCGGCCCCCCTGGTATAAGGCACGACGCAGAAGGTGCAGAACTTGTCGCAACCCTCCTGGACCGACAGAAAGGCGCTGCTGCCCTCGGCATGGGGGGTGGGCAGGAAGTCGAATTTGGGCTCGGCGGGGAATTCGGTGTCGAGCACCGCGCCGCCGGCCCGCGCCGCCTGGGCCACCATCTCGGGCAGGCGGTGATAGGTCTGCGGCCCCAGCACGATGTCGACGAAGGGGGCGCGGCGCAGAATCTCCTCGCCCTCGGCCTGGGCGACGCAGCCGGCCACCGCCAGGATCATCTTGCCGCCGGCCTCCTGCCTGGCGATCTTGAGCTTGCGCAGGCGGCCCAGTTCCGAGAACACCTTCTCGGCGGCCTTCTCGCGGATATGGCAGGTATTGAGGATGACCATGTCGGCCTCCTCGGCATGATCGGCGGGACCATAGCCCAGCGGCGCCAAGACGTCCGCCATGCGGGCGGAATCGTAGACGTTCATCTGGCAACCGTAGGTCTTTACGAAGAGTCGCTTAGCCAATGTCGTTCGCGGGCGGAGTTGATTCCGCCGGCCATCGGAAGGGAAACGGGCGGAAAAGCCGCCCCTGCATCAAGGTGAAAGCTAGCAGTTACGCCCCCAGAGTCAAGATTCGCGTCACGAGTCCAGTACCCGGCGACCGGCCAGCAGGCGGGTCAGCCCGTGGCTGACCTGCTTGTGGCAATGGCTGGCCAGGGCCTTGCGCGAGCCGAATTCGGCCACGGTGACCGGCCGATGGAACTCCACCTCGACGGTGATGCGTCCCACCCCCAGAGCGCCGAGCAGATGCCCGGCCAGGGTCATGTCGCCGTACCAGGCGAAGAACGGGCGGAAGGCCCGGCTCATGGGCAACCCATCCAGCTTGGTATAGGCGATGGAGATCGGCTGCACCGGCAGGGCGCGCGGCATGCCGTCGGCGCCCCTGATCTCGCCCTCGGCCACCGAGAAGAAGGCGCTTTTGAAGGGCAGAACCTGATTGCCGTCGTTGGAGGTGCCCTCGGCGAACAGGATCAGGGATTCATTGCGGTCGAAGCGTTCCAGCAGGCCGTTCTTCTCGCGCGCCGTGGCGCCGGGACGGCGGTCGATGAACACGGTATGGGAAATGCGGGCCAGGAAGCCGAACCCGGCCCAGCCCGCCACTTCGCTCTTGGCGACGAAATAGGCCGGCAGCAGACTGCCCAGGACGATGATGTCCAGATAGCTGGCGTGGTTGGGCACGAACAGAACCGGCGAACCGTCGATCAGCGGTTCTCCGCGCACCTCGACGCGATAGCCGATGATCCCGAGCACCACCCGCCAATAAAAGCGGGTATAGGCGGGGACCATCCGGCGCGACAGCAGCCGCACCGCCAGGAACGGCCCCAGCAGCAACACCGTCCACAGGACGAACACGGCAAAGCGCAGAATGGCGACCGGCTGGGAGATCATCATTCCTCGGCCCAGCCGGGAATGGTGCGATCGTAATGGGCCCGGTACTTGGCGGTAACCAGATCCGTCTTGACCATGACGCAGACATCGGTGGTGTTGAACTGGTGGTCGATGACGGCACCGTCGCCGACGAACCCGCCCAGGCGCAGATAGCCCTTGATCAGGGGCGGCAGCTCGGCCATGGCCCGGCGCGGATTGAGCGCCTCCTTGGCCAGCAATCCGGTATGGACGCGCAGATGGGGCAGGGCGCGGGGCCGCAAGTCCTCCGGCGCCAGATGGTAATGATGGAGATAGCTGAGATGTCCGGCCAGGGCGCGGGGATCGGTGCCGGGCAGGCTGGCGCAACCGAACATCAGTTCCACTCCGTTCTCGAAGACATAGGCGGCGATGCCGTCCCACAGCTTCTTCATGGTGGCGCCGTTGCGATAGCCGGCATCGACGCAGGACCGACCCAATTCCATGAACTGGCCGCCATTGGCCAGGATATTGGAGATGTCGTATTCGCCGGCGGTATAGAAGCGGCCAAAGGCCTCGCCCGGAGCCCGGCGCATCAGGCGGTAGGTGCCGACCACGCCGGCGGCTCCCTTGCCCTTGGCCCAGTCGATCACCAGCAGATGGTCGCAGACCGGGTCGAAATCGTCGAAATCGCTGCGGCACGCCCGCATGGAATCGCTGGGAAGCGCCCCCATCTCCTCATAGAAGACGCGGTAGCGCAGCGCCTGGGCGGCGGCGATCTCACCCTCATTCTCGGCAAGGCGGACCTCAAGGCCGTCATTGGCCTCGCGGGTCTCTGAAGCGGGTTGCATGGTCCCTCTGGTTCCGTCGTCGCGGCCGTCGCCGGCCGTCATCCCTATTTCTCTTCCGGTTTATCCCCGGAAGTCAACGGAACTCCATAAAGCTCGAGACGATGGCCCACCAGACGGAAGCCATAGCGCCGCGCGATCTCCCGCTGCAGGGCCTCGATTTCGGTGCTGCTGAACTCGATGACGCTGCCTGATTGCATGTCGATCAGGTGATCATGGTGATCGCCCGCCGCCTCTTCGTAGCGGGCGCGGCCATCGCCGAAATCGTGACGCTCGAGGATATCAGCCTCCTCGAACAGGCGAACCGTCCGGTAGACCGTGGCGATGGAGATGTGCGGATCGATCGCCGTGGCGCGGCGATAGACCTCCTCCACATCGGGATGATCCGAGGAATCCGACAAGACGCGCGCGATGACCCGACGCTGGTCGGTCATCTTCATGCCCTTGTCGATGCAACGCTGTTCGATGCGTGAAACCATTGCCACGACCCGCTAGCCTGGTGATCCACTCGATAAGGACGCAACGCCCCCCGACCTGGGCCGGAGGGCTCCGCAAACCACACCCGAAGCGCCCCCCAACCGGGGCGCGCCGGGTCTAGACCGTGCGCTTGCGCTTACGCGGCTTGGTGCCCAGACCGATCTTCTTGGCCAGGCTGGAGCGGTGCTGCGCGTAATTGGGGGCGACCATGGGATAATCGGCGGCCAGACCCCAGCGCTCGCGATATTCCTCGGGGCTCATGTTGTAGGCGGTCTTGAGGTGACGCTTGAGCATTTTCAGCTTCTTGCCGTCCTCGAGACAAATGATGTAATCGGGCGTCACCGACTTCTTCACTGGGATCGCCGGCTGAGGCCGCTCGGGAATCACCGGGACACTGCCAACCGTGGACAGGGT
>JACQAD010000036.1 GCA_016195125.1 Magnetospirillum sp. | reverse complement strand
GGCGCGGATCGCCGAGGGCGCGACGATGTCGGGATGCTTGCCGTAACGGCCGCAATGCAGGATCTGCATGATGATCCGCCCGCCCTCACGATGGACCGCATCGGTGATCAGGCGGTGGCCGGGCAAATCGGCCTCGGATTCCATGATCGTGCCGTCGGGGCCGAAGGTGCCCTGGGCATTGGGCGCGACGCCGCCGGTGACGATCAGGCCGATGCCGCCCCGCGCCCGCTCGGCATAGAATTCCGCCAGCCGGGGAAAGGCATCGGGTCGGCTTTCGAACCCCAGATGCATGGAGCCCATGATCATCCGGTTGGGCAGGCGCACCGAGCGCAGGACAAGCGGCGACAGCAGATGGCGGAAGCTCATGGCGGGCCCTCATAACGGCATTAAGGTACCATTATGCCGAATACCGGGTGGCCGAGACAATGTTGGAAATTCGGCGGCGCCGTCGGGGCATTGACCGGAACCGACCAAACCGGCACCCCAAGTCCCGGCGGGCGCCACCGGCCGCCGGGCGGACGGCCGTAATCGGGGCGTGCGTTCAGTCCCTAAGGCCGAAGTCGCGCCACAAGCGGGTCAGGGTGCCGTCCAGGTCCATGGCGGTCAAAAGCCGGTCCATCTCGGCCACGCCAAGGGCGGAATCGCGGTGGATCAGGGCGCGATGGGCATAGCGCTGGTCAAAGCGCTCCGAGACCAGGAGACGCTCGGCGGCGGCCGGCTTGGCCCGCAGATAGCGCTTGAGATAGGCGTCGGTGACCACCGCGATGTCGCCTCGATCCTTGAGGATCATCTCGATGCTGGCGGCGTTGTCGTTGACCAGGACCATCCGGTGCCGGGCGGCCAGCGTGGCGGGATCGGCCACGAAACCGGCGAAGCCGTAATGATAGCCGAGAATGCCGACCATCTTCTTGCCGCCGAAATCGGAGAAATAATCCTGGCCGCGTCCTTGCCGGGCCTGGGCGATGTACAGCTCGCCGCCATCGAGAAAGACCTTGGACACGTCCACGGGCAGCTTGCGTTCGGTCCATCCCCAATCGGGGCTTTCGAAAAAGATCACGTCGAACTTGCGATCCTCGAAATCCTTGTAGCGGCGATTGGGCGAGGTCGGAACGAATTGGAAGGTATAGCGATCCTGATGACGGTTCAGGGCCGCGATCAGGTTCAGAGCCAGACCCGCGGGCTTGCCGGCGGCATCCGTCTCGACGAAGGGGGCGAATTCATAGCCGCCGACCTTGATCACCTGGCCGGCCCCGGCAGGCACGCCAATGCAGATCATCAGGACAAGGAGCAACCCTCTCAGCATCGGTCCACCGTCCGCACCATCTGATCGCAACTGATCACATTCGGTCACGCATAGGGCTACTATGCCTCAGCCGGGCTGGATGGGAAAGATGTCCGATCGGTTGCAGAAGTACTCTAGGCAAACACCTGATTGCGGCCGGCGGCCTTGGCCCGGTAAAGCGCCGCATCGGCGCGGGCCAGGATCTGGTCCAGCGAGATCTCGTCGTTTCCCCGCTCGGCCACGCCCAGACTGGTGGTCAGGGTCAGGGGCATCGGACCCGTTCCCGTTTCGATGGCCAGGGCGGCAACCGCCTGACGCAGGCGCTCGGCCACCAGGATCGCTCCAGCCAAGGGCGTCTCGGGCAGGAGAATGGCGAATTCCTCGCCGCCCAGGCGGCCCATGGTATCGATCTCGCGCAGATTGGCGCGGATGGCGGCGCTGGCGGCGCGCAGGGCCTGATCGCCGACGGCGTGGCCGTACTGGTCGTTGACCAGCTTGAAATGGTCGATGTCGATCATCAGCACCGACAAGAAATTGGTGTAGCGGTTGGCCCGCTCCACCTCCTGCTCGGCGGAACTGAAAAACGCGCGGCGGTTAAGGCAGCCGGTCAGCTCGTCGGTGGTGGCGAGATGGCGAAGCTGGGCCTCCATGCGCTTGAGATCGGTGATATCGGTGATGATGCCGATGGTTCCGGCCAGGGATTCCTCCAATGACGGGCCATCGGCGGCGACCAGGCCCTTGCTCACCATGAAGGAGCGGGGGCAGCCGGCGATGTCCATACTGGTCTCGAAAGACAGATTGGATTGATCCCCCGCATAAAGCGTCTCGTCGGATTGGTTGTCCAGGCGGGCCAGCGGTTCGGGCAGATCCCGGCCGGAACCGAACACCTCGCGGAAGGCGCGGTTGTGCAGGCGCAAGGCCCCATGGCGGTCCTTGAACCACAGGGGATGGGGCAGCACTTCCACCAGCCGTTCGGCGAAGCGCCGGGCCTCGTCCAGCTGGTTGGTGCGCTCCATGACCCGGCGCTCCAGGGTCGAGGCCATATCCTCGATGGTGGACAGGTGCGTCCACGAGCGCAGGCCGCCCACCAGGGCGGTGAACAGTTTCTGGGCGGTCAGCTCGGTCTTGGAGCGGTAATCGTTGATGTCATAGGCCAGCATGACGTCGCGCTCCGGCGCCTCGCCCGGCTGGCCGGTGCGCAGGACGATGGACAGGCGACGATTATCCAAGTCCTCGCGCACATGGCGGACCAGCCCCAGGCCGGCATCGGGCGTCTCCATCACCACGTCCAGCAGCATCACGGGAATATCCGTTCGCCCGGCCAGAATGCCGCGGGCCTCGGCCGCCGACATGGCGCTGATGACCTCGAAGGGGCGGCCCTGGAAGCTGAAGTCGCGCAGCAATACCCGGGTCATGGCGTGCACGTCAGGATCGTCGTCCACCACCAGGACGGGCCAGGGGGTGAGGGCGGCGGGATTCTGGTCAGGATCGACGGGCCGCCGCCGCAGGGACAGCTTGGCGCCACCGGGGCGGGCCGGGTCGGGAGCGGGGATTTCAGATATCTTGCTCATTTCCTGATATTCGCCTGTCGCCAGTCTCTGGTGCCACAGGTTGTTTGCGGCAGAGTGTGACGAAAGTGACCCAGGGCTGGAGCGCATCAGCTTTAAGCTGAAGCACTCCAGGCTCGAAAAAGCTCCGCTCTTTCCGGGCTCAAACGCCGCTCGGGCTTAAGAGTTTTCCCCATTCCGGGTCAGCCTGAATACGGAAAACTTGTCTCTAAGGGGCCAGGGGAATGGTCAGGGTGAAGATGGTGCCGCCGCTCTCGGGCGATTCGGCGGTGACGCTGCCGCCCAGGGGGCCGGTGACCAGATTGTAGACGATATGAAGGCCGAGGCCCGACCCGCCGCTGCCGCGTCTGGTGGTGAAGAAGGGGTCGAAAACCCGACCCAGATGCTCTTCGGGGATGCCCTTGCCGTCGTCGGTATAGATCAGCCGCACCAGATCGGGGGCGGGCCGGTCGACGGTGATGGCCAGGGTGCCGCTTTGACCCACCTCGAAGCCGTGAACCAGGGAGTTCATGACGAAATTGCCCAGCACCTGGGACAGGGCGCCGGGAAAGCTGTCCATGACGATGCCGTCGGGGCACTCCACCCGAACCGCATGCCCCGACTGGCGCAGATGGGGGCCGAGGCTGGCCAGGGTCTCGCGGATATAGGCGCCCAGGTTGAAGCGGCGGCGCTCCGACGAGGTCCGGTCGACCGCCACCTGCTTGAAACTGCGGATCAGTTCGGCGGCGCGCTCGCAATTGGACAGGATCAGGCCGGTGGTATCGACCACCGTGGCCATGAAGCGCTCGAAATCCTCCACCGAAATGTCGTCGGCGTCGAACAGCTTGCCCATGGCGGCGGTGGAATCGGCCAGATGGGAGGCGCAGGACAGGGCGATGCCCACCGGCGTATTGATTTCATGGGCGACGCCGCCCACCAGCGCACCCAGGGACGCCAGCTTCTCCGACTGGACCAGGGATTCCTGGGCGGCCTTCAGGCTTTCAAGGGCGTCCTCGGCCTCGGCCTTGCGCTTGCCCAGCTCCTGATTGACCGAGGCCAGCTGGGCCTGCAGGCGATCGCTGACCTTCACCAGGCGGCGTTGCTCGCGCACCGAGCGGCTATAGGCCTCGATCAGGGTGTTGATGCCGTCCTTGACCGGCTCCGGCGCGGTCAGGAGATGACGGCGCAGATCCTCGGCCTGTTCGAGGTTTTTTTCCTCGGCATCGAACAGGTTGAAGCCGCTCATGGGGGAATCAGTCCGCCGGCTCGACGGCGACCAGATTGAAGGCGACGTGTTCCAGATCCTCGCTGAAATCCTCGCCGAACTCCTTCATGGTGTCGTCGTCGGGGGCGAAAAACCAGTTGACCGTGATGGTGCGGCCGCCGGACGCGGCGTGATCAAGCACCTGAAACATGTTCATCAGCGCCTTGGCACTGGAGCTGTTGAAATAGGTCAGATCGAACTCGAACAGCACCTCGCGCCCCTGGGGGGCGGAGGCCAGGAAGCTTTCCAGCGCCGCGAAGATGGGGCCGAATACGGCCGATGCGTCCTCGGGATAGGATTCCCCCTTCAGGCGCAGGCGTCCGGCGGCGAAGTCGAAATCGACCTCGGGCGAACGTTCGGTGGCCGTGATCCTCAGATTCTCCATAACCACCTCAGATGGATACTTTCATGCAAAAGAAAAACTTATCGGCATCGATGGGGTCGAAGTCGAACTCGATAGGCTCGCTGGCGCGGCGGGCGATCTCGATCAGGCCGATGGTCGCTCCCTTGCTTTGCTCCTCGGGCGCCTCGCGCAGCTGTTCCTTGTAATAGGCCTTGATGGCGTCCCGGTCCATGGAGCGCAGCCGTTCCAGGCGCTCGCGCAGGCGGGGTTCGTCGGCGGCCAGGACGACATTGGCGCAGACGATGAAGAAGTGATCGTTCTCGGTGCCGATGGTCACCATTCCCGAGGACAGCTCGATGGATTTGGAGCCGTCGCCCGACAGTTTGTCGGCGGAATAGCGGATGATGTTCTGGGCTTGCTCGACGAAGACCGAGAAGACCTTCTTCACGGTGCTGACATTGGCGTCTTCCAGGGTCATCTTTTGGCGCAGGGCGTTGCCCAGCGAGTACAAGATCTCCTCGGACAGATAGCCCGAGAATGAAAAGATAATGCCGCGCTGGTCGAGGTCGTGTTTGAACGACCTGTAATATTTCGCAAGCATGCCTTGGCCTCACCCGCCGTCAGAGCCGCTGATTTTACCGCCAGCGCCCGGAGCGACGACCGTATCATCGGGCGTGGGACCACTCAAGCCGTCTCGCACCGGGCAGATACCCTCGGCCCCCGGCCCTGGCGACGGACGCAGGCGCACGGTAAAACGCGAGCCCTTGCGTAACCGGCTTTCCACCGTGACGCTGCCACCGTGCATCTCGACGATCTGGCGGACCATGTGCAGCCCGATGCCCGAGCCGGGGATGCCCTTGGAATTGGGGGCGCGGTGAAAGCGCTCGAAAATGTGTTCCAGGTCTTCGGCGGGAATGCCCATGCCCTGATCTTCCACCGTGATGGCCACGTCGGAGCCGTCCTGGGAACTGCCGACCGTGATCTCGGACCCGGCGGGCGAATACTTGACCGCGTTGCCCACCAGATTGTTGATGACCAGGGCCACCATGCCGGGATCGCCCCAGACGGCAAGTTCGGGCTCGGTCCTGGTGCTATAGAGATGGGTCGGGGCCGCTACCCGGTAATGGGCCAGGGCCACCTCGATCATGGGCGCGATGGCAAAGGACTTTTCGTGCAGGACGATGCGGCCGCTGTCGAGTTGCTCATCGGCCAGGCAGGTGTCGATCAGGCCCAGCAGACGCTGGACGCCGCCGCGAATGGTATCGAGGCGCGCCACGCCGCCGGGATCGCTCTTCTCGACGCGGATGCGCAGCATCTGGGCCGAGGAATCGATGATGGCCAGGGGGGTGCGGAATTCGTGACTGACCATGGACAGGAACTGGCGCAACTGGGCCTTGGCCTCGGTTTCCCGCAACAGGGCGGTTTCGGCTCTGGTCTTGGACCGGGCCAGGGCGCGGTTGCTTTCCTCCAGGGCGGCGGTGCGTTCGCTGACCTTGTCTTCCAGCGAGTCGTTGAGCTCGGACAATTGCTTGTTCAGCCGCTCGATGGTGGTGATGTCGATCCAGGCCCGTAGGGCGCCGACCACCGCCGTGAACATCTTCTGGGCGGTCAGCTCGGCCTTGCTCTTGTAGTCGTTGATGTCGTAGGCCAGGACCACATCGCGCTCGGGCGCATCGCCGGGCTGGCCGGTGCGCAGGATGATGCGGGTCTGATGGTTGCCCAGTTCCTCGCGGATATGGCGGACCAGACGCAGGCCGGCATCGGGGGTTTCCATCACCACGTCCAGCAGCACCACCGGAATCTCCGGCTGGAGATCCAGAATGGCGGCGGCTTCCACCGCCGAGGTCGCCTCGATGCATTTGAACGGGCGGCCCTGGAAGTCCAGGTCGCGCAGGATGACCCGGGTCATCTGGTGGACCTGTTCGTCATCATCGACGATCAGGATCGGCCAAGGTTCGAGCTTGGCGTCGGGAGCGCGTTTGTCGCCTCGGGGCTTGAGGGCGAGCTTGCGCGCTCCTGTCATGGGCAACGCAATCCGACCGGGGCGGCGAAGGCGTAGCCGACGCTGTGCACGGATTCGATGGGCAGAGGTCGGTCGAAGGCCTCGTCGCCCTTGGCCCGCAGGCGACGGACCATGGAATCCACCGAACGGTCGGCGGGATCCCAGCCGCGCTTGCCCAGCGCCTTGAAGATCTCGTCGCGCGACACCGGCTCTCCCGGCCGGGTGACCAGCAGCGACACGAACACCCGCTCGTTGCCGGTCAGCTTGATGGACTTGCCCTCGGGCGAGATCAGGGTCCAGGTCAACTGGTCGTAGATCCATTCCGTCGGCGCCGCGGCCGTCGCCGTGACCACCACTTCGGGTGCGGGGCGGACATCCGGGCCGGGCTGGGTCGGCGGCGCGGCGCGCATGCGCCGGGCCAGCGTGCGGACCTGGGCCTCCAGTTCCCGCAACTCCACCGGCTTGACCATGTAGACATCGGCGCCGACCTCAAGGCCGACCACGCGGTCCACGTTGAGGCCGCGTGCCGTCAGCATGATGATGCCCACCTCGGAATGGGACCGCAGGCGACCGGCAATGGAAAAACCACCCTCGCCCGGCAGGTTGATGTCGAGGATGATGATGTCCACCGTGTGATCGTCAAGGGCATGGTCGAGCTCCTTGCCGTCGGCGCAGCCGACCACGTCGTGTCCGCAAGCCGACAGATATTCGACCAGATCCGCCCGAAGAGGAGCTTCGTCCTCCACCACCGCGATGCGCGCCATGGTGTGAAACCTCCACCATATAATTACGACAGGGAAATCATAAACACCGAGTTACGTACAATAACAAGTCGTTACGCCGTGTGGCATTTCGTGATGGGTCTTGGCTTGCGGCGGGAGGAGGGTGGGGGTGTCGCCAGAGCGGTGGCGGCTTTGGAGGAGATGGCGGTCGTCATAATTCGTCACGGGCGCGATATTCCATAACCTTAAGGCATATAGTCCTTGGCCGATGAATCGCAAGGGGCGCGTTGATCCGTAAAGGTCGCTTGACCCTGGACAGGGGGCGGAGGCTGCGGGACACTGGATCGTCTTCCTACGCCGAAAGGTGACGCCATGACCCAGGTCGAGCTCAGCATTTCCCTCACCGTGCCCGGTGCCGCTGCCGGCAAGGAATGGATGGTGGTCAACGGTCTGTCCGGCTACGCCTCGGGCACCCTTGACGGCCGGGCCGACCGCCGTCACGACGGTCTTCTGGTGGCGGCGCTGCCCTCGCCCTTCGGTCGCACCATCTTGCTCGACCGGCTGGACGAGGTGGTGACCGGTGCCGAGGGCGGCTCGTTCCGCCTGTTCGAGTCTCTGGTGGAATTCCGTCTCGAATGTGGTTTGCCGGTCTGGCTGTTTCGCCGTGGCGGGCTGGTGATGGAGCGGCGGGTGGTGATGCCCTATGGCCAGAACACCACCCTGATCCGCTATGCCCTGCTGGAGGGCGACCCGGTCGGCCTGGACTTGCGGCCCTGGATGCATGTGCGCGGCAATGACGGCCAGGCCGATCAGCCACTGCACCGGCCGACCCTGACGCAGGAGGGGGCAGGGCGGATCGAGATCACCCAGGGGCCTTATCCGCCCCTGCGGCTGTCGCTCCTGGGCAAAGGCGGGCTGGGGGAGGGCGGGCGGCTGATCCTGGATGGCGGCCGTACCGAGGATTCCTTCTATCCCATCGAGGCCGAGCGTGACTACGTCAAGTCGGGACCGGTCTGGAGCCCCGGTGTGCTGAGCATTGTCCTGGATGAGGCCGGGGTGGCGCTGCTGGCCTCCGCCGAGCCCTGGCCGGTGGCTCTGGCCCTGGATTCCGATCAGGCCCTGGCGGCCGAGCGGGAGCGTCGGCGGCGTCTGCTGGCCCGTGCCCATCCCTCCCTGGAGACCGGCATGGCGCCGCTGCTGGTCTACGCCGCCGATGCCTTCCTGTTCGATCCGCGCGGCCGTCACGATCTGGTGGCCCGCGCCCATGCGGTGGGCGATCAGGTCCGCAGCGTCATCGCCGGCTATCCCTGGTTCAACGATTGGGGCCGCGACACCATGATCAGCCTGGAGGGCCTGACCCTGCTGACCGGGCGGGCCGACGAGGCCAAGTGGATCTTGCGCACCTTCGCCTCCTACGAGCGCGACGGACTCATTCCCAACAACATCCCCGATGGCGGCACCGATGGCGTCTATCACGCCGCCGACGCCACCTTGTGGTTCTTCCACGCCCTCGACCGTTACCTGACCGCTACCGGCGACGACGAGACGCTGGGGGTGCTGATGCCGATTCTGACCCGGATCCTGGACAAACATCGGGCGGGAACCCGCTTCGGCATCGGCATGGACGCCAAGGACGGACTGCTGCGCCAGGGTATCGAGGGCTACATGCTGACCTGGATGGATTCGGCGACGCCGCGCCGGGGCAAGGCGGTGGAGATCAATGCCTTGTGGTACAACGCCCTGTGCGTCATGGCCGGCTGGCAAAAAGCCCGGGGCGATGCCCAGGGCGCGGCGCGTACCGAGGCCGACGCGGCCCGGGCCAAAGCATCCTTCAACACCCGCTTCTGGAACCCGGCCACCGGCTTCCTGTTCGATCTGGTCGATGGCGAGGATGGGCCGGACTTCAACGATCCCGCCTGCCGCAGCAACCAGATCCTGGCCGTGTCGCTGCCCCATCCGGTGCTGGAGCCATCGCGCTGGGCGGCGGTGGTCGCGGCGGTGGAAGCCCGCCTGCTCACCCCCTATGGGCTGCGCTCATTGGACCCGGCGGCGCCCGATTACCAGACCAGCTATTCCGGCGGCCTGCATTCCCGTGACTTCGCCTATCACCGGGGCACGGTGTGGGCCTGGCTGATGGGGCCGTTCCTGGATGCCTGGCTCAAGGTCCATCCCGGCCAGGCCAGCGCGGCGCGGCGCTTCCTGGACGGCTTTGCCGACCATATGGGGGAATTCTGCGTCGGCACCGTGGCCGAAGTCTTTGACGGAGCGCCGCCGCATACCCCGCGCGGCTGCACCGCCCAGGCATGGAGCGTGGCGGAATGGCTGCGCGCCTGGGTGCTGACCGGCGAGGCGAAGGCGGGCTAACGCCTGGGCGGCTTGCGGGTGCGCTTGGGCCGCGGCGGCGGGTCGGTAAGCTCGGGCGGGAAGCCGGGCGGCGGCGTCGATGGAGCGCAGGGCGCGCAAGGCGCGGGCGGCGGCAGGGCGGCCATGGCCGGAACCGCCTGAATCTGGGTGCTCAGGACTTCGACGGTCTGCAGCAGGGATTGCAGTTTGGCCTTGAGGTCGTCAATGGAGGCCTCCTCCATGGCGGGCTTGGCTTTGCTGGGCTTTTTGACCGCCTTCGGCTTGGGAGCCAGGGCGGCGACGCCGCCGTCGAGAAACGAATCCTGCCAGCGCGCCAGCATTTCCGGGTCAATGCCCAGGGAAATGGCCACCCAGTCCCGATCCTCGCCCTGGAACACCCGCATGACCGCCGCGATCTTGTCCTTGTTGGTGAAGCGCTTGCGCGGCGGGGCCGGCGGCGGCGTCATGCGCGGCAGCGGTGCCGGGGTGCCGCTGACCCCCACGATTTGGGCCGGAACCAGGGGCAGAGGCATCGAGGAGATGGGCTGGGGAGGGATTGCTAACGGATTGGCGGGCGCGGCGGCGACGGCCGGCGGAGCGGGCGGCCGGGCGGAAGGTTCGGCCAGCGGTACCGCCGGAAGCCCCGGCGGCGGCAGGGCGGTGGCGGCCGGTGGCGGGGGTGTCTGTTGCACCAGGCGTTCCACGATCTTCTCGATCTCGCCGCGGGCGAAGGCGGCGGCCTCGGTCACCAGATGGAAGCCGCCGGCCCGCTCGATGGCTTCCAGCATGACGATGCAATCCCTGGCATAGGTCAGCGGCGCCGCTGGATCCGCCCCGGTCAGATGCTGGACCACGCGGCGCACCCGGGCCGGAATCCGGCGCAGCAATCCGACCCGGCGCGCCGACAGCACCTTGAAGTCCATGACCCGCACCAGCAGGGCGCCGTGACGGCGGGGGTGGAGGTGCTCGAACATGTATTCGATCAGCTCGACCTCGGCGAATTCCAGGATCAGAAAGCTCTTTTCCTCGGATTGCCATTTCAGGATAAAGGCGTTGATCTCGGCCAGCTGCGCCGCCATCTGATCGGCGAAAACGGCCGGGTCCAGCATGGTCCAGGCCTTGCCGCTGGCCATGGGCAGCCGTCCGGGCTGGCCGAAATTCCGGGTCAGGTTGCGGGCCACGGCCAGCAGGACGCGGTTGGCCGACTGGCGGGTGCCGCGCGGAAAACAATCATGCAGCAGGTCCACCGCCTCGAAATCCAGGGATGGCGGCGGGGCATGGCCCCGGTCATGGGCGGATGGCGGAAAACCCCGATGACCTGGGCCAGACGGTCGCGGGCGCCGCGCCACAGCAATTGCCGGGCTTCGGCATTCATCAATTGCCCCAGCAAGCCCCCCAGCTTGCCCGGCGCGGCGATCTTGACGGGGATCAGGGCGCCCAGGGGGGATTGGGCATGGGTGGCGGCCACCTCCTCGGCGATGGCGGTCCAGCCGCCTTCGGACGCCAGTTCGGGGGACGAAACGGCTTGCCGATCGTCGGGCCTTCGCTGCTGGGTCGTTTCGGCCGCTTGCGGGCTCTTAGCCATAACCGTCGAACCGCCTGTCATCACCTCTGCCCGATCCATTTTGTCGGACCCCATGCCTGTGGGCGGAATTTACCTCAGCTGCGCCTCCAGGTCCAACCGAACCGGAGCGTCCGGGTTCCTGGAGGGCATCAGCTTAAAGCTGATGCCCTCCAGACTCCTTGTCGGTTCGAAAAAGTCCAGCTTTTTCAGGGCTCAAGCGCCGCTCAGGCTTAAGGGTTTTCCCACTTATTACTTCAGTCTGAATGCGGAAAACTCTAGCGACTTGCGCAATCCGAGGGGGTCAATTATACCTTGCGGTCTGGATGGGGGGCTTGCCCTCAACCTGTTGATATTCTTGAGCACCGCCCGGAACCAGGGCAGACGAGCAGGAGAGACGCGATGCAGGTCCGCATCTACCGCCCGGCCAAGACGGCCATGCAATCGGGCAGGGGAGGCAATGCCAAGTCCTGGGTGCTTGAATACGAGCCGGTGGCTCCCAAGCAGCCGGACAACCTGATGGGCTGGCTGGGCTCGCCCGACACCACCTCCCAGGTCCGCGTCAAGTTCGCGACCCGGGAAGAGGCGGTGGCCTTCGCCAAGCGCAAGGGTCTGGACTATCAGGTGTTCGACGAGAACGAGCGCCTGCAGAAGGCCAAGAATTACGCCGATAATTTCCGCTACGACAAGCTTGAGTTCGGCCGTTTCTAACGGCGACCAGGCCAGTCCGAGGCGCCCTTAGCTCAGTTGGATAGAGCAGCCGCCTTCTAAGCGGCAGGCCGCTGGTTCGAATCCAGCAGGGCGCGCCACTTTCAGCGGTCTTCCTGATCGAAACGTGATGTCCGGGGACAATTCGGGGGCCGGCCGTCCCCGGAGAGTCCTCGTGCCGGGAGGCCTTCGGTGATCCGATCATGGCGAAACCGCCATGATCGCGCCATTGTCGCGCCATCACGAAGGGCCAGCATGAGTCTCCGTAAGCCCCCTGATGGGGCACAGGAGACTTTCCGTGAAGATCCGTCTGGTTGCAGCTCTCGCCGTCCTTAGCGTCAGCTTGGCCGGCTGTGTTCTCGATCCCTACGCCATGGGCGACTTGAACCGGTATCCGCAGTCAAGCGGCTATGGCTACCAGCAGCAGAGCTATCAGCAATCCAATGTCTACATCTACCAGCAGGCGCCGCCCAGCCGCTTCGGCATCGGCCAAAGCCGCGTGGATGTCTACGGCGGCGGCCGCCATCACCATGACGAATACCGTTACGGTTATCGCTGATCATGGTGGGACGATCCGCGGTGATCCGGCGCCAATTGACCTTGGCGATCAATGCCGCCCTGGGCGACGAGACCCGCTATGCGGCGAAGCTTCAGGCGGGTGGAGATTTCGGCGCGGCCAAGCTCGCCTGGGCCGCCATCGCCGAGATCCGCCTCGCCCTCGGATCCTGCGCCTCGCACGATGACGACGTCTACGCCCTTCATCTGGGCGAGTCGCTGATGGACAAGCGCAGGGATTATCTTGATCTCTGGGATGATCCCGACGGAATCGGCACGTCGAGTTTTTCTCGGATACTCGACCTTGTCGATAGCGTAACCTAGGCCGTTCTGGGGGGGGAGGAATGATTAGGCAGAGGTTATCTCGGCTGTTCGGCGATGCCCGCCATATCCAGTTGTCCATTCTGGGCCTGCTCCTGGCCGTCAATCTCGTGGAAGTGGATTTCGGAGCCGACCCGGCCTCGGCGGCGGTGGCGGTGGGCGCGGGTATCGCGACCCAGATTCTGTGTTCGCGGCTGGTGGGCCTGCCTCGGGCCGAATTGCGCTCGGCGGTGATCGCGGCGCTGTCGCTGAGCCTGCTGTTGCGAGGCGATGCCCTGTGGGTGCACGCCCTGGCGGCGGTCATCGCCATCGGCGCCAAGTTCCTCGTCCGGGTCCGGGGCAAGCATATCTTCAATCCCTCGGCCCTGGGCATCGCCGTGCTGATCTTCGCCACCGACCACGCCTGGGTATCGCCGGGCCAGTGGGGAACCAACCTGTGGTTCGCCCTGTTGCTGAGCCTGTTGGGCTTTTGCGTGCTGCACGCCTCGCGCCGGACCGACATCGTCCTGTTCTACCTGTTCTGCCATTGCGGTCTGTTGCTGGCCCGTGCCCTGTGGCTGGGTGATCCGCTGGCCATTACCCTCAATCAACTTCAGAACGGCTCGTTGCTGCTGTTCGCCTTCTTCATGATATCGGACCCACGCACCATCCCCGATGCGCGCCGGGGCCGATTCCTGTTTGCCGCCCTGGTGGCGCTGGTCGCCCATTGGCTGGCCTTCCACTGGCATTTCCGCCCGGCGCTCTATGCCGCCCTGGTGGGGCTGTCACCGCTGATCCCCCTTCTCGACCGCCTGTTTCCGGCCGACCGGTTCGAGTGGACAACGCCCGCCGGACGAAGAGACCTCCAGCCATGTTGAAATACGTAACGGGCTCGGCGCTTGCCGCCATGATGCTGCTGACGGCCGGCAACGCCCAGGCCTTCTGCGGCTTCTACGTCGCCCAGGCCGATGCCAAGCTGTTCAACAAGGCCTCCAAGGTGGTGGTGGCCTATCAGAACAAGGGGCTGAACGACCACGACACCGCCATCACCATGGCCAGCGATTACCAGGGTGATCCCAGGGAATTCGCCGTGGTGGTGCCGGTGCCCACCTTCATCGAGCGCAAGCAGATCGGCGTGGTCGAGATCGCCACCATCGACCACCTGGATGCCTATACCGCGCCCCGGCTGGTGGAATACCGCGATGGCGACCCCTGCTATAAGCCGCCGGACAGAGGATATCCCATCACGGCCATGTCGGCGCCAGCGATGGCAAAGGCGGGCATGGCGATGCCCGACCGTTATCGCGGCGTCACCGTCGAGGCCAGGTACGACGTGGCCGAGTACGACGTCTCCATCCTGTCGGCCAAGGAAAGCGACGGGCTGAGCAACTGGCTGACCGATAACGGCTATAAGCTGCCCGACGGCGCTCCGGCGGTGCTGGGCAGCTATATCAAGCAGGGCATGCGCTTCTTCATCGCCAAGGTCAATCTCGACCGCATGAAGGATATGGGGCATGGATTCCTGCGGCCGTTACAGGTGCGCTATCACTCGCTCAAATTCATGATTCCGATTCGGCTGGGCACTCTCAACGCCAATGGTCCCCAGGATCTGATCGCCTATATCCTCAGCCCGCGCGGCCGGGTCGAGGCGACCAATTACCAGACCGTGGCCCTGCCCACCGGCTCGAATGTCCCGCTTTACGTCAAGCAGGATTTCGGAGCCTTCTACAAGGCCATGTTCGAGCGCGCCGTCGCCAGGAAGGATATGAAGGCGGTGTTCCTGGAATACGGCTGGGACATGGCCTGGTGCGACCCCTGTGCCGCCGATCCCTTGAAGAACAGCGAATTGGTGGAATTGGGGGCGCGGTGGATCGAGAGTGACGATGCCGCCGTCTTCAAGGGAAGGGGCCCTGGCTCGGTCTATGTCACCCGCCTGCATGCGCGCTACGACGCCCAGCACTTCCCCGAGGATCTGATGCTGCAGGAGACCCCCAACCGCGAGAACTTCCAGGGCCGCTATGTCCTCAATCATCCCTGGCAGGGGCAGGCCGATTGCGAGGCGGGTGACCGTTATTACGATTCCTTGCCGGATCGCTTCTCGCGCGAAGCCGAGACCCTGGCCGACCTGACCGGCTGGGACAAGGCGGCGATCGGCGCCAGGATGGAGGAGACCGGGCAGAGCTTCACCTCGAAGCGTCCTTCCGGCCTCGGCACCTTCTTCAAGCGCCTGATCGAGTGAGGGTGGTGCCCCGACATTCCTGACGTCTGGCGACGGGCTCCAGCCTGAAATGAGGTCTGAATGAGATCGAGTCTCCTGATCCTGTCATTGCTGGCGCTGGTCGGCTGTGTCCCCTTCATGCTGGAGAGCAAGCAGACGTATTTTCCCGCCGAGGATTATGTCTTTCCCTTATCGGATGGCTGGTACTCGCTCGGGAGCATGCCGGGCAAGCCTGTCTCGGTGTCCCGGCGCGATGGTAAAATCGTGATTTCTATTCATGAAAGGCGCAATCACCCTCCCAATGACCTGATCGGTGGGTTTATCGCGCTGTCCTCCTCGGGCTTTTTCATCTTTCAGGCCACGGATGCGACGGAGGCCGGGGGCAAGAGCGAGAAGACGGGCGATGAAGCCGCCTACTTTCTGGCCCACGTGAGCGACGGTGAAACGCGCTGGTATACCGGTCCAAGGCGATGCGAGGCCGAGTGTGTTTCCCAACTTGCCGCCCTGGGTGTCAGCCGCGACCAGGACGGTGACTGGCACAGCCGGAAGCCTCAGTCCAAGGAGGAACTGAGGGCCTTTTATGAAGGCGTCGCCGCCATGATCGGGGCGGACCACATCCCGGAGAATTGGGAGGCGGATCTGATGCGCAAGATTTCAGCGGGAGGCTGACGGATCGCGCCGGGCCATCCATTCACCTGCGAGGTGGTGACGGTATTGCCGTTCGGATTCCTGGTCATAATCGTTCCCACTTCTAGTCTATGGTGCCGGTCTGGATTGCTCTATGCCGTCCAGAAGGATGTGGGCATTATATTCAATTCGTGTGCGGAGTTGTTTGGTGCAAGTGCACAAGTCCTGTTCCGTTGATATATAGCAATGTCATGTTTCATAACATTGTGATCTACCTTAGGTTTACTACCATACTTTCCGCCATAGTGGTTTATACATCAGGTCTTTCACCTATGCTGCGCGGCTTTCGGTTAATGACGCCGATGAGACGAGGGGTGCGCGTGACGCCGTGGCCTGCTAGAGTGTCCCGTCGCCCACCCGCAGGGGAAGATCCGTGACTGGCCGTAAATCCGAGAGCAATGACCGCCGCGTTGATGATCGACACGAAGGCGAAGGTTTGTTCATGCTGTTCGACGGAATCCTGGTCGAGGTCGTGGACATCTCCGTTGGCGGATTGAAGTTCCGGCGTCCGCCGGGCCTGCTCAATCATGGCTATCGCTTTACCTTCGAATTGCGCTCGGCCTACGAGGATCCCAACCCCTTGGCCAAGGGCATCGCCATGGTCCGGGCCCTGGGGCCGGACTGGGTCGCCATCGAGTTCGTGCGCCCGACCTTCTCGCTGATGAAGGTGGTCGGGCGGCATATCGGCCGCCTCCTGGTGGGGCGTTCGCATCTGTTCAAGCACTGATGCTTTTTCGGCCATGCACCTGAATGCCATCGATTCGGGGCCGGATTCCCCGTCCGGTTCGCTGCCGTTGCTGATCCTGCACGGATTGCTGGGCTCGGCGCGGAATTGGGGGGCGGTGGTCAAGACCTTGGGGCGCCACCGCCGGGTCTACGCCCTTGACCTGCCCAACCACGGCTCCTCGCCCTGGACCGAGATCATGGATTACCCGTTCATGGCCCGCGAGGTCGCGGCGGTGATCGGCCATCTGGGCGGACGGGCGGCGGTGATGGGGCATTCCATGGGCGGCAAGGCGGCCATGACCCTGGCCCTGACCCGGCCCGAGATGGTCGAGCGTCTGGTGGTGGTGGATATCGCTCCCGTCACCTACACCCACACCTTCGCCCCCTACATCAAGGCCATGCGGGCGGCACCCCTGGCCGAGGCGTCATCACGGGACGATGTCGAGGCGGCCCTGGCCTCCCAGATCCCCGACAAGGGGGTGCGTGCCTTTCTGATGCAGAACCTGGAAGGCGGGGCCGGAGGCTATCGCTGGCGGCCGAATCTGGCGGTGCTGGGCGCCCATATGGACGATATTCTGGCCTTTCCCCGCTTCGCCGACGGCGTTCAGTACGAGGGTCCGACCCTGTTCGTGGCCGGCGAGACTTCGGATTACATCCGTCCCGCCCATGAGGACGTGATCGCCCAATTCTTTCCCAAGGCGGAGACGCTGGAAATCGCCGGTGCCGGCCATTGGGTCCATGCCGACAACCCCGGCGGCTTTCTGGATGCGATAGGGTCTTTCCTGTAGGTATTGCGGTTAACCCCTACAATTTGATATTGGTCAAGTCGTAGGTGGAGGTTAATGGCTTTGCAGGTTGTCGATGCGGTAAGGCTGCAGCGCAGCATCATGATCTATGCGGTGCTGGCGATGGTGGTGGTTGGGCTGGGTGTTGCCCTGGCCGTGATCGTGCCGCTGACCCGCCAGGCCGCCCAGGCCGCCGACAGTGCTTTCGAATACAGCCTGGACCTTCAGGTCAATGCATTGGGGGAAAGCGCGGCCCGTGCCCGCGACCTCGCCTTGCAGGTCACCAGCCGCAGCGTCATCAGGGATGCGCTGACCGCCTATAATCGCGGCCAGACCAGCCTTGAGCAGCTTCAGGCCTTTACCGCCGAAAAGCTGGGAGATTCCCTAAAGCTGTCGCGGGAGATGATGGGGATCACCCGCCTGGGGCCTGATCTGCGGGCCCTGGTGGTGGTGGGCGTGCCGATCCCGGCGCAATTGTGGACGCCCGATCGCGGCGTGCCGCCGACCCTGGGGGCGCCGACCCAGGTGGATCGCCGCTGGGTGCTGCTGGTCTCGGCCCCCATCATGAGCCGCGAGGGAAAGCGCGAGGGGACGGACATGCTGTTGTTCGATGCCTCCATCATCCGGTCCATCGTCACGGATTTCCAGCATCTCGGCCAGACCGGCGAGATCGTCCTGGGGCGTCTGGGCAAGGAGGGCGCCGAAGTCTTCTTTCCCCGCCGCAATGGTGCGGCCAATGTCGATGACGAGGTCCGTGACGCCTTTGCCGCCGCCGATGCCGAGGTCAAGGCCCTGCGCCTGTCCCGGTCGGAGGACGTGGACGACGCCGTCCTGATCCGCCGCTTGCCTGAAACCGATTGGATCGTCATGGTCCGCCAGGAGGTGGGAGAACTGCACCGGAGCATCAATCGCCTGGTCCTGACCGTCACGGCCGGGGCGATCGTCCTGGTGGGCGTGGGCATCGTCGGCTTCGTATTGCTGTTGCGGCCGCTGACCGGCCGTATGCTCGTGCATACCGGCGACCTCAAGCAGCGCCTGAAGGAAGGCGAACTGGCCCAGGAGGCGCTTGAGCGCGCCCTGGAAGGGACCATCGAGGCGGTGGCCTCCACCATCGAGGTGCGCGATCCCTATACCGCCGGCCATCAGCGCCGGGTGGCCGAGATCGCGGTGGCCATCGGCCGCGAGTTGGGCCTGTCCGAGGATCGCCTGAAGGGCCTGCATGTGGCCGGGACCATCCACGATATCGGCAAGATCGGCATTCCCGCCGAGATGCTGACGCGGCCGGGACGCATCTCGCCGCTGGAATTCGATATCATCCGCGGCCATTCCCGCGATGGCTGCGACATCCTCAATGGTGTCGAGTTTCCCTGGCCGGTTGCCGATATGGTTCTGCATCATCACGAGCGCATGGACGGGACCGGCTATCCCGACGGGCTCAAGGGCGAGGAGATCATCTTCGAAGCCCGCATCCTGGCGGTGGCCGACGTGGTGGAGGCCATCGCCTCGGATCGTCCCTATCGCGCCGCCCTGGGGCTGGATGCGGCCATGCGTGAGATCATCACCCACCGGGGCTCGAAATTCGACGAGCAGGTGGTGGATGCCTGCCGAACCCTGGTTGCCGAGGGGAGGCTGCCCCTGGGGCGTTCCTCCGGCGGGGCGTCGGCGGTCTTGCCCACCGGCCAGCAGGCCCAGGGCTTCTAGAGGCTCAGTAATCGGACAGCGGATGCGGCGGGGCCGCCTCGCCATGGTCGAGGAACTCGACCTTGATCCGCAGAACCTCCTCCATTCCCGCCAGGAAGGCCTCGACGCAGGCGGGGTCGAAATGCTTACCCTGCTGTTCCTTGAGGAACTCCACCGCCTTGTCCACCGGCCAAGGGGTCTTGTAGGGCCGGGTCGAGGTCAGGGCGTCGAAGACGTCGGCCACGGCGACGATGCGGCCTTCCAGCGGAATGTCCTCGCCCGCCAGCCCGGCGGGATAGCCGCTGCCGTCGAACTTCTCATGATGGCTTTTGGCGATGATGGCGGCCAGACGGACCAGCCGCGACGAACTGTCCTTCAGGATCTCCCAGCCATATTCGGCATGTTGCTTCATGATGGAGAATTCGGTTTCGCTCAGGCGGTCGGGCTTGAGGAGGATCATATCGGGAATGCCGACCTTGCCCACGTCGTGCATGGGGGCGGCCAGTTCCAGACGCTCCACGTCGTCGCCATCCAGGCCCATGCGCCGGGCGATCAGGGCCGAGTAGCGGGCCATGCGCTCGATATGGGCGCCGGTTTCGGGGTCGCGGTATTCCGCCGCCTTGGACAGGCGCATCACCAGTTCCTCGGCGGCGCGGTCATGCAGCGTCAGCTGCGATTTGCGCAGGGCCAGCAGGTTGCGCGCCCGGGCCATCAGTTCCGGGCCGTCGACCGGCTTGGTCAGAAAGTCGATGGCGCCCACGTCCAGGGCCTGCTGGCGCACCTCCTTGACATCGGCGGTGGTCACCATCACCACCGGAATCTCGCGCATTTCCTCGCGCAGGCGCAGGTGGCGGATGAATTCAAGCCCATCCACATCGGGCATCATGTAATCGGTCAGGATCAGGTCGGGGGTGTTGGTCTCGCACCAGACCAGAGCGTCCACCGCCGATTCCATGCTGACCACCTTGCAGCCCTCGATCTTGACCAGACGGTGCTGCAGCAGCATCAGGTTGGTGGGATTATCGTCGATGATCAGGACGATCATGATCCTACTCCGGGGGTAAGGCGTATTGGGTCGCGGCCAATTGACCGGGGAGCGCCTCGACCCGCTGGTGAAGCTCGTCCACGCATTGCGGCACGCCGTCTCCGGCGCGGGCGGCGTTTTCCAGATCCAGGCAGATGTCGCGGATGCCGTGCAGGCCCAGGCTGGCGGCGGCGCCCTTGATGGTATGGGCTTCGCGGCGGACGCGCTCGAGATCGCCGGTGGAGCCGGATTCGCGGGCGGTGATGGTGCGGGCCCGGGCGTCTTCGAGGAATTTTTCCAGAATGGCGACCACGGTCTCGGCCTCGATATCCTCGGCCAGGGTGTCGAGGACATCGAAGTCCACGGTGACGAATTGGGGCGGATTTTCCACCGGCAAGGGCTTGTGTTCGAGGGTGCTGGCCGAGTATTGGGCCAGGACATCCATCAGTTTGCGCCGGTCGATGGGCTTGCTGATATAGCCGTCCATGCCGGCATCCAGGCAGCGCTGGTCATCGCCGCGCATGGCGTTGGCGGTCATGGCGACGATGGGAATCCGGGCGACGGGGGTGGTCAGGGCGCGGATGGCCGCCGTGGCCTCCAGGCCATCCATCTCGGGCATCTGCACATCCATCAGCACCAGATCGTAGGGCAGCAGCCGCACCGCCTCCAGCGCCTCGGCGCCGTCGCCGACCACATCGACGGAATGGCCCAGCTTGCGCAGCAGGCCCAGGGCCACCTGCTGGTTGACCGGGTTGTCCTCGGCCACCAGGATCCGCAGCCGACGGCCCCCCTGAGGCGCCGGAGCGTTGTCGGGAACGGCATCGGATTCCACGCAAGGGGCGGCGATGCCCAGAACCCGCCCGATGGCGTCGAGGACGGAGGCCTGACGCAGGGGCTTGTGCAGGAAGGCGTCGATGGGCGCCATCTCGTCGCGCTCGCCCAGCACGCCCTGGGACGATGTCACGATGATCCTGGTCTGGGCCAGCATGGGGATGGCGCGGATCATTCTGACCATTTCCGAGCCGGTGACCAGGGGCATCTGGGAATCGATCAGCGCCACTTCCCACGGCCGTCCCGCGGCGGCGGCACTGGTCAGTTCGGTCATGCCGGCACCGGCATCGGGAACGGCGCGGACCTCGAGATCATAGGCCTTGAGCTGGCGCTCCAGCACGTCGCAATTGACCGGATTGTCGTCCACCACCAGGATGCGGCGGCCGCTGAGGTCGGGCGGTGTGGCCGATTGGCGGGCCAGCAATTCCATGGGAATGGTGATCCAGAAGCGCGAGCCCTTGCCGACAACGCTCTCGATTCCCACCGAGCCGCCCATCAGTTCGGCCAGTCGCTTGGAGATGGCCAGACCCAGCCCGGTACCGCCATAGCGCCGGGCGGTGGAGGCATCGACCTGGGAGAACATGGAGAACAGACGGTTCTGGGCCTCGGGCGCGATGCCGATACCCGTATCCTTGATGTCGAAGCGCACCATATGGGCGTCGCCGCTGGCCTTGACGGTGGACACCTCGATGGAGACGCCGCCCTGATGGGTGAACTTGACCGCATTGCCGGCCAGGTTCATCAGCACCTGACGCAGGCGTCCAGGGTCCGAGCGCACCAGCATGCGCAGATTGGGATCGATCAGGCTGGCGATCTCGATCCCCTTGGCATGGGCGCGCGGCGCCAGGATATCGACCACGCTTTCCACCAGGGGGACCAGTTCGAACTCGGTGTAATCCAGTTCGAGCTTGCCCGCCTCCATCTTGGAGAAGTCCAGGATGTCGTTGATGACGGTCAGCAGGGATTCCCCGGAATCGCGGATGGTCTCGGCGAAGTGGCGCTGTTCGTCATTGAGCGCGGTGTCGAGCAGCAGCCCGGTCATGCCGATCACCCCGTTCATGGGGGTGCGGATCTCATGGCTCATGGTGGCGAGGAATTCGGACTTGGCCCGGTTGCCGGCCTCGGCCGCCTCCTTGGCCTCGCGCAATTGCATTTCCACTTGCCGGCGCTGGGTGATGTCGCGGAAGCCGACCACCACGCCCACCTGACGGCCCTTCTCCACCACCGGCGAGGCGATGTATTCCACCGGCAGTTCCGAGCGGTCCTTGCGGCGGAAGGAGGCCTCGTCGTCACGAAACGAGGTGCGGCCGTGGCGCAGCACCCGATAGAGATTGCCGGCTGTGTCGAGATCGGCGCCCAGCAGGGGCACGATCTCGGAGCCCACCAGCTCGGCGGCGGAATAACCCATCAGGGCGGCGGCGGCCCGATTGACGAAGGTCGCCTTGCCGGCCATGTCCATGCCGAAGATGCCGTCGTCGACGCTTTCCAGGATGGTGACGTTGCGTTGGGCCAGCCGCTCGATCTCGGCTTGGGTGGCCTTCAGGGCCGAGACGTCGGAGAGGATGCCGACGATGCCGCCATCGGGAATGCGCCGCTCCATGCTTTGCAGCCAGCGGTCGCCGGGCAAGGCGATCAGGAAGGGCCGTCCGGTGGGATTGGCGTGTTCGGCTAGCCGCGCCTCGCGCCAGGCGACGATATCCTCGCCGGGAATGTTGAACTGGCCGCGCGCCAGGCCGCTGTCCAGCTGCTCGGCGAAGGGGCGTCCAGGCTCCAGCAGGTCGTTGATGGACGGCAGCATATCGCGGCAACGGTCGTTGCACATGACCATGCGATCGTCGGCGTCATAGAGGATGAAGCCCTCGGAGATGCTGGAGATGGCGGTGACCAGCTGGCGCTCCAGGGCCTGGAGGCGCTGGCCCGATTCGATCTCGTCGGTGATGTCCGACGCGGTGCCGCGATAGCCGAGAAAGCCGCCGTCATTGTCGAAGAACGGCTTGCCGTTGACCCGCAGCACCCGGCTTTGCCCCGACAGCGTCCGGGTCCGATAGGTGAAATTGCGAAAGGCGCGCCGCTCGTCCATGTCCAGCAGGTTCTGGCGCCGTGCCTCGGGATCGGTGTCGTCGGAGATCATCTCGTCGCGGGTGCGGCCGATATAATGCTCGGGGACGATGCGGGTCGCCTCGGTGAAATTGCCCGAGAACCGGGTGAAGCGCAGATCCGGTCCCATCTCCCAGAACCAATCCGAGGAAGATTCGGCGAAGTCGCGGAAACGCTGCTCGCTCTCCGCCATCTCGCGCTCGATGCGTTTCCTTTCGGAGATGTCGCGGATGATGGCGACGAAATGGGAGATGCCGGTGGGTGACAGGTCGCCCACCCCCAGTTCGATGGGGAAGGATTCGCCGTTCTTGCGGATGGCGGCGCTTTCCCGTCCCAAAGCGAATATGCGATCCAGTCCCTGGCGGGCCTCGATGCCTCGGCTGGCCTCGGCCTTCTCGCCGGCGGTGGGGGGAATCAGCAAGGCGATGCTGCGCCCGACCAGCTCCGAGCGGGTGTAGCCGAAGATGATCAGCAAAGCGGGGTTGACGCTGACGATGGTGCCGGTCTTATCGGCGATGACGATGCCTTCGCCCACGGTATCGAGAATGGCCTGGAGATGGGCCTCGGCCTGCTGGCGGGACGCCAGGTTGGCGGCGCGCAGCTCTTCTTCCATCAGTCGTGCCGAGCGATCCGACAATCGCCGCTCGCGGTCGTGCTCCTCATAGCTCTCACTGACCAGCTGCAACAGGCTCGCCAGATCGATGGCGCCATCCGTCGTCCCGCGCGAGGCGCGGGTCAGCTGGCGCTGAAGCAGGCGGTGCAGAACCGGTCCGGTGGACAATTAACGCTCTGAGATGGTGGTGATGGTCATGGTCTGGTTGTGCAGCTCGCACTTGCCGGTGAAGCCGTGGGGTGAAATCTCACCATACGAGTAAAACCCCATCAATCGGGATTTGGGGCCCATGACATCGGCGACGATCTCCACTTCCTCGGCGATGCGCTGTCCCATCAGCAGCTTGCGGCCGATACAGCTGACCAGGAGGGCCAGGCCGGGGCCGGATACGGCGGCGGCGGCCTCGGCGGCGCGACCGGCGCCGTCCACCAGATTGTCGAAATTGCCGCGCATCAGCCGGGCCAGATGGCCCTTGGGAACATCGCCGGCGAAGATCATGGATTTGGCATCCTCGTCGATGCCGACGATGGTGCGCACCACCTCGCCGCCCTCGGCATCGGCGGCGGGACGGATGGACAGCGGGAACAGCAGGGCGCTGCCGGGCAGGCCTTGCGCCTCTTCACCCAGGTAACGCTTGTAGAGGTCGAGCGCCGGCTCGCCATCCAGCTCGTAAAGAATGTTGCCTTCCGAGCGGGTGATGGTGCGCGGCGGACCGAACTCGTCCCAGCCGCCGAAACTGCCGTGGCCGACCGACAGGGATTCGCCGTAAAGACCGAAAGCCGCCACCCGGCCCGGGCGCATGGCATCGTCGCAGCCCACGGCGGTGGTTTGGAAGCGGGCGCCGTCGCCGGCCAACCCGCCGGTGACCACCACGCCCGGCGCGGTGGCGGCCAGACAGCCGGCCACCAGGGAATCACCGTTGACCTTGGTCCCGTCGGACAGGATGAAGATGGCCTTGAGGTCATCGCCGGCCAGATCCTTGGCCAGAGCGGCGCCGATGTCGTTGGACTGGCTGGTGTCCGAGAGGTCGCGGGCGGTGACCCGTACCCTGGCATGGTCGAAGCCGATCGCCGAAACCACCAGGGAATCGTCGATGACCTCGGAGCCCAGGATCTCGCCGCCGGTGGTGCAGCCGAGAATCGGGGCATCGCCATAGGCGGTTCGCAGGGATGCCAGGATGTCCTCGGCCGGCATCACGCCGGGGGCGGCGAAATAGATAACCAGCGAGGTCTTATCCCCCCGTACACCCTCGACGGACCAGCCGTCGCGACTGGTCCAACTCCGTTGCTCGACCCACATGCTCCCCTCCCGCCCGTATCAAAAGGCTGCGGATCCTACCCCGCTTTTGTTGACCGATTATAACTTTAATATTAATGGAATGACAACGTGCGCTTGGCTGATGGCGGCTGATGCCTTGCGTTACCCTCTGTTACTGACAGGCCCGGCCGGGGCGGTCATAATCCGCCCGACGCTATGCTGCGGGAGTGGGCGCGTGCTGTTCGACAAAACAAAATTTCCGGTTTCGCGCCATGGGGCCAAGCTTGCCGCGGGAGTGATCGCGGCGGCGGGATTGGCTTTCGTGCTGTGGCCGTCTCCGCAAACCGCCAAGACCGGCGGCGGCGGGCGTCCCGGCGGCGTCGATGCTCGGCCGGTGCCGGTGGTGACCGCTTCGGTGCTCCGCAGCGATATGCCCATTTATCTGGATGCCATCGGCACGGTTCAGGCCTTCAACACCGTCACCGTGCGCTCGCGGGTGGATGGCGAGTTGGTGGAGGTGCTGTTCAAGGAAGGCCAGGACGTTCATGCCGGCGACGTGCTGGCCCAGATCGATCCGCGCACCTATCGGGCCGGGTACGAGCAGGCGCTGGCGACACGCGACAAGGATACGGCGCAGATGGAGGCCGCCAAGCGCGATCTTGCCCGCTATGTCAGCCTGGGCGACCGCGTCACCGGCCAGAGCGTCGATACCCAGCGCGCCCTGGTGCGCCAGCTCGAAGCCACGGTGCGCGCCGACGAGGCCGCCATCGCCAATGCCAGGACCATGCTGTCCTATACGGTGATCTCGTCACCCATCGAGGGGCGCGCCGGACTCAGGCTGGTGGATCGCGGCAATATCGTGCGGGCCTCGGACGCCACCGGCCTGGTGACCCTGACTCAGCTCCAGCCCATTTCGGTGATGTTCACCCTGCCGCAGCAGACCTTGCCGGCCATCAGCGACCAGATGCGCCAGGACGGCAAATTGTCGGTACAGGCCACCCAGCCCGAAAGTCGCGCCATCATCGATAGCGGCGAGTTGGAACTGGTGGACAACCAGATCGACCAGACCACCGGCACCATCAAGCTCAAGGCGGTGATGCCCAATGCCGAGCGCCGGCTGTGGCCGGGCGGTTTCGTCAATGTCCGGCTGCTGCTGTCCACCCGCAAGGATGGGCTGGTCATTCCGGCCCAGGCGGTGCAGCGCGGTCCCCAGGGATCCTATGTCTTCGCGGTCAAATCCGACCAGAGCGTGGAGATGCGCCCGGTCAAGGTCGCCACCGTCGAGGCCGGTCGCGCCCTGGTCGATAGCGGTCTGGAGGATGGCGAGATCGTGGTCATCGACGGCACCGCCAAGCTTCAGGCTGGCTCGCGCATCATCACCGGGGAAGCGAAGGGCGAGGGCAAGGGTGACAGGAAGGGCCGCCCGGACAAGGCGCCATGAACGTCTCGGCACCGTTCATCCGCCGCCCGGTCGCCACCTGGCTGCTGGCCTTCGCGGTCGTGCTGGCCGGTGTGCTGGGCTTTCGCCTGTTGCCGGTCTCGGCCCTGCCCCAGGTGGACTTTCCCACCATTCAGGTGACCACCCAGTTGCCCGGCGCCAGCGCCGACACCATCGCCTCGCTGATCACCACCCCGCTGGAGCGCCAGTTCGGCCTGATCCCCGGCCTGGCGGTGATGACCTCGACCTCGTCTCAGGGCACCAGTGCGCTGACCCTGCAATTCGACCTTTCCAAGAGCATCGACGTGGCCTCGGAGGAAGTGCAGGCGGCCATCGACGCGGCGCGCGGTGTGCTGCCCACCCAATTGCCCTATCCGCCGGTCTATTCCAAGGTCAATCCCGCCGACCCGCCCATCATCACCCTGGCCCTGACCTCCGACACCCTGCCCATCACCAAAGTCAACGACGTGGCCGATACGCTGCTGGCCCAGAAGCTGAGCCAGATCGGCGGCGTCGGCCGGGTGCTGATCGAGGGCGGCCAGCGCCCGGCGGTGCGGGTTCAGATCGACCCGGCGCGGCTGGCCTCCTACGGATTGTCCCTGGAAGACGTGCGCTCGGCCCTGGCCAAGGCCAATGTGGACATGCCCAAGGGCAGCTTCGACGGCGTGTCGCAATCCCTGTCCATCGGCGCCAACGACCAGATCGCCGACCCGCTGCGCTATCCCGAGCAGGTGGTGGCCTGGAAGAATGGGGCGCCGGTGCGCGTCCGCGATATCGGCAACGTGGTGGAAGGCGTCGAGAATTCCCGGGTGGCCGGCTGGTTCGACGGCAAGCCGGCGGTCATCATCAACGTCCAGCGCCAGCCCGGCGCCAATATCGTCGCCACCGTCGACCGCATCAAGGCCAAGCTGCCCGAACTCAAGCGTGGCATCCCCGCCGGAATCAAGATGACCGTGCTGGCCGACCGAACCGAGACCATCCGCGCCTCGGTGGCCGACGTGGAATTCACCCTGGTCCTGACGGTGATCCTGGTCATCGGAGTGATCTGGGTGTTCCTGCGCAGTTGGCGGGCGACGATGATTCCGGCCATCGCCCTGCCGCTGTCCCTGGTGGGGACGTTCGGCGTCATGGCGCTTTCCGGCTTCTCGCTGGACAATCTGTCGCTGATGGCGCTGACCATCTCGGCCGGTTTCGTGGTCGACGACGCCATCGTCATGATCGAGAATATCGTCCGCTACATCGAAAAGGGCATGAAGCCGTTCGAGGCCGCCCTGGCCGGCTCCAAGGAGATCGGCTTCACCATCGTGTCGCTGACCGTCTCGCTGGTGGCGGTGTTCATCCCGTTGCTGTTCATGACCGGCATCGTCGGCAGGCTGTTTCGTGAATTCGCCCTGACGCTGGCGGTGGAGGTGGTGGTCTCGGCG
>JACQAD010000318.1 GCA_016195125.1 Magnetospirillum sp. | reverse complement strand
GCTGGAGAATCCAAAAGGTCGGGCGCTGTCCCTGGATCTGGCCAAAAGCTCGGCCGATATCTGGATTAGGGGATCGACGATCACAGGGGGCGTGGCCCTGAAAGGCGCGGAAATCGGCGGCTCGCTGGTGGTCGAAGGCTCGACGGTCGGAAGTCTGGACAAGACCTGGCCGGCCATCGACCTGGACCAGGCTTGCCTGACCGGTGGTCTCGAGATCAAGGGCTATCGGCGCAATGACAAGGTTCCCGATCCCTGCCTATCGAGAATCCTGGGAACCCTGACCTTGCGCGGAACCAGGATCGCCGGCGGCTTCAAGGTTTCTGACAGCGAATTGCGGGCTCCAGAACATATCGATCCGGCGGAGTATGGTCATGACCATGCGGTCGCCGGCGAAGGCTTTTCCTTGGGCGGCCGCGTGGACTTATCCCAGAATTGTAAGGTCTTTGGCGCATTGCGGTTGCGGCGCGGCCGTATCGACGGCGACACGAAGCTGAACGCGCTGAATGTGGACAACCGGTCGCCAAAGGGTGACTCGCTCTCCCTGCGCGGGACGATTATCGCCGGCTCGCTGACCGCCAATGGCCTAAGAACCCGAGGCCGGCTGGATCTCAGCAATGCCGAGGTCAATGGCCGCATCATCATCAAGCAGGCCTTGTTGCGGCGGTCATCCGGCAAGGAGATGGCTCTCTATGCGCCACATCTGAACGCCAAAGCCTCCGTGGACATATCGGGGTCGCCAACTTCAGAGATTGGCGACGATAATCCTGATGAACTCTCCATCGATGGCTGCGTCAGCCTGTACTCCGCCAAGATCGGTGGCGGTCTGACCATGAGCAATCTCAAATTCAAGCGAAGTTTCTCCAGCAAACAGCGTGAGGCCCGCGTTCTTCTGGATGCTCAGGATTTGACGGTGGCCGGAGAATTCGAGTGGACCGCCATTACTTATGTCAATGGCAATGAAACACCAGGATCTCGCTTTGTCCTGAGAAGACCTGACGACAGCAAATACATTATCGATCTGACCGAAGCGACTATCCTGGGGCTGCTGACCGACGTTCCAAGTTGGAAAACCAATGCCGTGGATGGAGATATCGTCAGCTTCCTCCTGCGGAAAATCCCCAAGTTTGGGGACAGAACCTCCACGCAGAGAGATTTCGTTCAACTGGCGCTGGGAGGCTTCACGTATAAATGGGTAACCCTGACGGAATCCCAGCAAAGCTATGCCAAGGCGTTGCTGCCGTGGCTCCGTGCGCAAGAGAAGCGCTCATTCTCCCTGCAGCCGTTTGAGCAGCTTAGGGAAGCCCTGTACAGAATGGGGAGGGAATTCGATGCGCGGGAAGTGTCATTTGAAAAAATGCATCACCTGCGCGTAACAAACGTCGGTGGGGGTAATTTATTCAGTCTCGGACTCTCGAAGTTATGGAGATTTTTGTGGTCTCCTTTGACATTATTTATGTTTTTCCTTGGGTATATTACGCGACCACTCCGGCGGCTCGCGTTCATGGTTCATGCTTTTATTATGGAGCATTTCTTTGGTTACGGGCTGCGCAATTCCACAGGCCTGCTTATCGCCGTGCTGTGGCTATTGTTCGCGGGCCATATTCACGAGGAGATATATGAGGCCAATGAAATGTACCCAACTCGTATTAAAGAGTTTACGGTTTATGAAGTTGATGAGCCAACAAAAGGACCGTTAACAAAATCGGATATAGAGCGGCGTCTAAAGGAGGTTAGGCCAAATTATTCGCCATGTGCGCGTCAGGATAATGGCCATAATAGGACGCATCCCCTTCCATGCTCATATCCTGTGTTTCAGCCATACGCTTTCACGCTAGATAGCTTCGTTCCGTTTCTTAATCTTCACGTAGAGGAATATTGGGAGATATCAGGCGAGATACCGTGGCATCCCTTCGGCAAGGTCAAGAAGTGGGCCGATAGCCTGGCTGCGTCGTTAACACCCAAGTCAAAATTGGCGTGGTGGCATAAAAAAGCAGATTGGCTTTATTCCATAGTTTTGCCTGTTGACGGGAGTCGCATCTTCTTCCAGTTCCATATCGTGTTCGGCTGGCTGTGGTCGACCATGATGGTCGGCAGTTTGACCGGCTTGCTGCGGCGCGATTGATTCGGCGGCAAAGGCGGAAGACAGCGGTTTTTGCAAGCGCAAAAACCCGTTCGAAGGCGGGCTTGTTTGCTTGACAGGCCTTGGGGGGTGGATTACACCACGCCTACCCACGCGGGTGGCTGCGGAGGGGGTGTAGCTCAGTTGGTCAGAGCGCCGGCCTGTCACGCCGGAGGTCGCGGGTTCGAGCCCCGTCACTCCCGCCATCCCGCCTAGAACGACCGTCTTGCGAGGGGCTTGACGGTTCAAGGCGGGTGCCGTTGTCGTTTGGTATGTTGCAGGAGGGGGTACCCGGTCGGCGCTATTGCCAAAGTCGCTTTCCCTGTCATTCCCAAAGGTCGTTCTTTAGCTTTGCGTAAAGCAAATACCGGCCGGTGACAGGCGTGCGACGGCACGAAACGCCGGGGCTTCCTCTGATCGGACACCTCTTGGTAGGGCAGGGACGATGGAAGCTTGGCTGCTCGAATATCTGCCGATCCTGATTTTCCTCGGCATCGCCATGGTCATTTCGGCGATTTGCGTGGGTGCGTCATGGATCGTGGCGCGCCAGAAACCCGACACCGAAAAGGCCAGTGCCTACGAATGCGGCTTCGACGCCTTCGGTGATGCGCGGTCCAAGTTCGAGGTGCGGTTCTACCTCGTCGCCATCTTGTTCATCATCTTCGATCTGGAAGTGGCCTTCCTGTTCCCGTGGGCGGTCGCCCTGGGCAAGATCGGCATGTTCGGCTTCTGGTCGATGATGGTGTTCCTGGGTATTCTGACCATCGGCTTCATCTATGAATGGCGAAAGGGAGCCCTGGAATGGGAGTGACCCCCTCGACCGGCGGCATCCTGTCGCCCGATCACGCGGCCCCGCTGCCTCCCGGCGCGGCCCAGGACGCGCTTTTGAAGGCCGTCACCACCGAGATTTCGGACAAGGGCTTTGTCCTGGCCAGCGTCGATGCTGTGGTCAATTGGGCCCGCACCGGTTCGCTGTGGCCCATGACCTTCGGTCTGGCCTGCTGCGCCGTGGAAATGATGCATGCCGGTTGCTCGCGTTATGACATGGACCGCTTCGGCGTGGTCTTCCGTCCCAGCCCGCGTCAGTCCGACCTGATGATCGTCGCCGGCACGCTGACCAACAAGATGGCCCCGGCGCTGCGCCGGGTGTACGACCAGATGGCCGAGCCCCGCTGGGTGATCTCCATGGGCTCGTGCGCCAATGGCGGCGGCTATTATCACTATTCCTACTCGGTGGTGCGCGGCTGTGACCGCGTCGTGCCGGTGGACATCTATGTGCCGGGCTGCCCGCCCAGCGCCGAGGCGCTGATGTACGGCATTCTGCAGCTGCAGAAGAAGATCCGCCGCACCGGCTCCATCCTCCGATAGCGCCGAAAAGGGACCATTCAGAGATGACGCAAGCGCTGAAGGATCTTGGCGAGTACATCGCCTCCGCCCTGACCCAGGAATTGTTGGGCCAAGAGGTCAACCGCTGCGGCGAGCTCAGCCTCACCGTGCGGACCAACGCCGTCGTGAAGGTTCTGACCTTCCTCCGCGACGATCCCGGCTGTCTGTTCAAGCAGCTGGTTGACGTGTGCGGCGTGGACTGGCCGGCGCGCGAGCAGCGCTTCGACGTGGTCTACCATCTGCTGTCCATGAAGCATAACCAGCGGATCCGGGTGAAGGTCGCCACCGACGAGGAGACTGCCGTGCCGTCCGTCACCGGCATTTTCAGCTCGGCCGGCTGGTTCGAGCGCGAAGTGTGGGACATGTACGGTGTGCTGTTCTCCGATCATCCCGATCTGCGCCGCATCCTGACCGATTACGGGTTCGAGGGCCATCCGCTGCGGAAGGACTTCCCCCTGACCGGCTATGTGGAGATGCGCTACGACGACGAGACCAAGCGCGTGGTCTACGAGCCGGTCAAGCTCACTCAGGATTTCCGCAGCTTTGATTTCCTGTCGCCCTGGGAAGGTCCGGGGTTGCTGCCCGGCGATGAGAAGGCGAACTGACATGGCCGAATCCCAGATCCAGAGCTACACCATCAATTTCGGCCCGCAGCATCCGGCGGCTCACGGCGTGCTGCGCCTGATCCTGGAGATGTCGGGCGAGGTGGTCGACCGCGCCGATCCCCATGTGGGATTGCTGCATCGCGGCACCGAGAAGCTGATCGAGCACAAGACCTACGTCCAGGCGGTTCCCTATTTCGACCGTCTCGACTATGTGGGCACCATGAACCAGGAGCATGCCTTCGTGCTGGCCACGGAGAAGCTGCTGGGCATCGACATCCCGGTGCGGGCCAAGTACATCCGCACCCTTTATGACGAAATCGGCCGCATTCTGAACCATCTGCTGAACGTCACCGCCTTCATCTTCGACGTGGGCGGCATGACCCCGCTGCTCTACGGCTTCGAAGAGCGCGAGAAGCTGATGGAGTTCTACGAGCGCGCCTGCGGTGCCCGTCTGCACGCCAATTACTTCCGTCCGGGCGGCGTCGCCGCCGACATCTCCCAGGAATTGCTCGACGATATCGGCGCCTGGTGCGAGACCTTCCCCAAGGTGCTGGACGATATCGAGACCCTGGCCACCGACAACCGCATCTTCAAGCAGCGCGTCATCGATATCGGCACGGTCACCGCCGAGCAGGCCCTGGATTGGGGCTTCACCGGTCCCAATCTGCGCGCCTCGGGCATCGCCTGGGATCTGCGCAAGGCCCAGCCCTACGAGATCTATGACGAGCTCGACTTCGACATCCCGGTGGGCAAGAACGGCGACGGCTATGACCGCTATCTGGTCCGCGTCCTCGAGATGCGCGAATCGGTCAAGATCATGAAGCAGTGCCTGGCCAAGATGCCGGGCGGCCCGGTCAAGGTCCAGGACAGCAAGATCACGCCGCCGCCGCGCGCCGAGATGAAGAAGTCCATGGAATCCCTGATCCATCACTTCAAGCTGTTCACCGAGGGCTTCAAGGTTCCTCCGGGCGAGACCTATACGGCGATCGAGGCCCCCAAGGGCGAGTTCGCGGTGTATCTGATCGCCGACGGTACCGGCAAGCCCTACCGCTGCAAGATCCGGCCGCCTGGTTATGTCCACCTCCAGGCTCTCGACATGATGTCCAAAGGACACATGCTGGCCGACGTGGTGGCCAATATCGGCTCCATCGACATCGTTTTCGGCGAGATCGACCGATGAGTGACATGAATCACGAACCTGCCAGCTTCGCCTTCACGGCCGAGACCCTGGAGAAGGCCAAGGCCTTCATCGCCAAGTATCCCGCCGGGCGCCAGCAGAGCGCGGTGATGCCGCTGCTCGACCTGGCCCAGCGCCAGGAAGGCTGGGTCAGCCGCGCCGCCATGGAAGTCATCGCCGAGATGCTGGACATGGCGCCGATCCGGGTGGAGGAGGTGGCCACCTTCTACACCATGTATAACCGCAAGCCGGTGGGCACGTTCCACGTGCAGGTCTGCACCAATCTGCCTTGCATGCTGCGGGGCTCCGACGACGTGGTCGCCGCCGCCAAGGAGGCCCTGGGCGTGGATTTCGGCGACATGACCGCCGACGGCAAGTTCACCCTGTCCGAGGTGGAATGCCTGGGCGCCTGCGTCAACGCGCCGATGATGCAGATCAACGACGATTATTACGAGGATCTGGATGCGGCCAGCACCAAGGCGGTGCTGGAAGCCTTCAAGCGCGGCGAGACCCCGAAGCCGGGTCCGCAGAACGGCCGCCAGTTCTCGTGCCCCAAGGGTGGCGCCACCAGCCTGACCGAGTTGACGTTCGAGGGAGGGAAGGCCTGATGCTGCGCGACTCCGATAGGATCTTCACCAACCTGTACGGCTTCCATGACTGGCGTCTGGCCGGCGCGCGTTCGCGCGGCGATTGGGACGGCACCAAGGAGATTCTGGCCAAGGGCCGCGACTGGATCATCGACGAGATGAAGAATTCCGGTCTGCGCGGCCGTGGCGGCGCCGGCTTCCCCACCGGCGTGAAGTGGTCCTTCATGCCCAAGACCGAAGGCCCGCGCCCCCATTATCTGGTCATCAACGCCGATGAAGGCGAGCCCGGCACCTGCAAGGACCGGGAAATGATGCGTTTCGATCCGCACAAGCTGATCGAGGGCGCCCTGATCGCCAGTTTCGCCATCGGAGCGCATGCCGCCTATATCTATATTCGCGGCGAATTCGTACGCGAGGCCGAGCACCTCAACATCGCCATCGACGAGGCGCGGGCCGCCGGTCTGCTCGGTCCCAATGCCTGTGGTTCGGGCTGGGATTGCGAGGTCTATGTCCATCGCGGCGCCGGCGCCTATATCTGCGGCGAAGAATCGGCGCTGATCGAGAGCCTGGAAGGCAAGAAGGGCCAGCCCCGCCTGAAGCCGCCGTTCCCGGCCGGTGTCGGCCTCTATGGCTGCCCCACCACGGTCAACAACGTCGAATCCATTGCCGTGGCTCCGACCATCCTGCGCCGCGGCGCCGCCTGGTTCTCGGGCCTGGGCAAGGCCAACAATACCGGCACCAAGGTGTTCTGCATCTCCGGCCACGTGAACAATCCGTGCAACGTGGAAGAAGAGATGGGCATTCCGCTGAAGGAGCTCATCGAGAAGCATGCCGGTGGCGTTCGGGGTGGCTGGGACAACCTGCTGGCCATCATTCCCGGCGGTTCCTCGGTCCCCATGCTGACCAAGAGCCAGTGCGAGGAAGTCACCATGGACTTCGACGCCCTGCGCGCCATGCGTTCGGGCCTCGGCACCGCCGCCGTGATGGTGATGGACAAGTCCACCGATCTGGTGCGCGCCATCCATCGTCTGTCGCGCTTCTACTGGCATGAGAGCTGCGGCCAGTGCACGCCCTGCCGCGAAGGCACCGGCTGGATGAGCCGCATGATGGGCCGCATGGTCACCGGCGACGCCGAATTGTCGGAAATCGATCTGCTGGAAGAGATTTCCCGCCAGATCGAGGGCCACACCATCTGCGCTCTGGGTGACGCGGCCGCCTGGCCGATCCAGGGCCTGATTCGCGCCTTCCGTCCCGAGATGGAGCGCCGGATCACGGAACGCCAAGCCAAGACCCGCGCGGCCTGAGAAGAGAGAAGACGGCAATGCCCAAGCTGACCATTGACGGCAGGGAAATCGAAGTCGAGGCCGGGACGACCATCATCCAGGCCGCCGATCAACTGGGAATCGAAATCCCCCGTTTCTGCTACCACGAGCGCCTCGCCATCGCCGGCAATTGCCGCATGTGCCTGGTGGAAGTGGAAAAGATGCCCAAGCCGGTGGCCTCCTGCGCCCAGCCGGTGGGCGAAGGCATGGTGGTGAAGACCAATACCGCCGGGGTGCGCAAGGCGCGCCAGGGCGTGATGGAATTCCTGCTGCTCAACCATCCCCTGGATTGCCCCATCTGCGATCAGGGCGGCGAGTGCGACCTGCAGGATCAGGCCGTGGCCTATGGCTCCGACAAGGGCCGCTGCCAGGAAGGCAAGCGCGCCGTGCCGGACAAGGATTACGGCCCCCTGGTCCAGACCATGATGACCCGCTGCATCCAGTGCACCCGCTGCGTCCGCTTCATCGCGGAAATCGCCGGTACCCCGGTGCTGGGCGGTCTCGGCCGTGGCGAGCATCTGGAGATCACCCGCTATGTGGGGGCGGCGGTGTCGTCCGAACTGTCGGGCAACCTCATCGACCTCTGTCCGGTGGGCGCCCTGACCAACAAGCCGGCCAGCTATACCTACCGTTCGTGGGAACTGAAGAAGACCGAGAGTATCGACGCCATGGACGCGCTGGGCTCCTCCATCCGTCTCGATACCCGTGGCAACGAGGTCATCCGCGTCCTGCCCCGCGTCAACGAGGACGTCAACGAGGAATGGCTGTCGGACCGGTCGCGCTTCGCGGTGGACGGCCTCAAGCGCCAGCGTCTCGACCGCCCCTATGTCCGCAAGGACGGCAAGCTGGTGGCAGTGACCTGGAACGAGGCCTTCGCCGTCATCGCCGCCAAGGTCAAGGCGGCCGGCACCAAGATTGCCGTCATCGCCGGTGATCAGGCCGATGCCGAGGCCATGATCGCCTACAAGGATCTGCTGGCCTCCCTGGGCTCCCAGGCCATCGACTGCCGCCAGGATGGCGCCAAGCTCGACGGCTCGGTGCGGGCCTCCTACCTGTTCAACAGCACCGTTGCCGGCATCGAGCAGGCCGACGCTTTGCTGATGATCGGCACCAATCCCCGCAAGGAAAGCCCGGTCCTCAACGCCCGCATCCGCAAGCGCTGGCAGAAGGGCGGCTTCAAGGCCGCCCGTATCGGCCACAAGGGTGATTTGACCTTCAAGTATGAGCATCTGGGCGACGATGCGTCGGTGCTGAAGGCCCTGGTGGACGGCAAGCATCCCTTCTTCGAGACCCTGAAGAACGCCGCCAAGCCGGCACTGATCATCGGCCAGGGGGCGCTCTCGCGTCCCGACGGCGCCGTGCTGCTGGGTCTGGCCCGCAAGCTGGCCGATGCCACCGGCATGGTCAAGGACGGCTGGAACGGCTTCAACGTCCTTCATACCGCCGCCGCCCGTGTCGGCGGCCTGGATCTCGGCTTCGTGCCGGGCCAGGGTTGGCGCGACGTGGACCATATCGCCGATGCCGCCCATAAGGGCGATATCGCCGTGGTGTTCCTGCTGGGCGCCGACGAAGTCGAGATGAAGTCCCTGGGCGAGGCCTTCGTGGTCTATCAGGGCTCCCACGGCGATGCCGGCGCTCACCGCGCCGATGTCATCCTGCCGGGGGCCGCCTATACGGAAAAGAGCGCCACCTACGTCAATCTGGAGGGCAGGGCCCAGCAGACCCGTCTGGCGGTGTTCCCGCCGGGGGAGGCCAAGGAGGATTGGCGCATCGTCCGTGCCCTGTCCGACGTGCTGGGCAAGCCGCTTCCCTACGACTCGCTCAAGGCGGTGCGCGAGCGCCTCGCCAAGGCGAGCCCGGTATTCGCCGCCATCGGTCAGGTCACCACCGCCGCCTGGGGCGCCTCGTTCGGCGCCGAAGGCTCGGCCGGGGACGGTGCCCTGGTGACCAATATCGACAATTTCTATCAGACCGACCCGATCAGCCGCGCCTCCAAGACCATGGCGGAATGCACGGCAGCCTTCGGCGGTGGTTGCAACCACAAGCACAAGAAGACGGGGACCAATGGTTGATCTTCTGACCGGGCTGCTGCCCCCCTTCGTGTGGCGTCTGCTGATCATCATTCTGCAGATCGTCGCCATCGTCCTGCCGCTGCTGATCGCCGTGGCCTATCTTACTTATGCCGAGCGCAAGGTGATCGGCGCCATGCAGCTGCGCAAGGGGCCCAACGTGGTCGGTCCCCTGGGTCTGCTGCAGCCCATGGCCGACGGCCTGAAGCTGTTCGTCAAGGAGACGGTGCTGCCCACCAGCGCCAACCGCGCCGTGTTCATCGGCGCGCCCATGCTCACCTTCTTCCTGGCCCTGGTGGCCTGGGCGGTGATTCCCTTCGACAAGGGCTGGGTGCTGGCCGACATCAATGTGGGCGTGCTGTACCTCTTCGCCATTTCGTCCCTGGGTGTCTACGGCATCATCATGGCGGGCTGGGCGTCCAACTCGAAATACGCCTTCCTGGGCGGCCTGCGTTCGGCGGCGCAGATGGTGTCGTATGAAGTCTCCATCGGCTTCATTCTGATCTCGGTGCTGCTGACCGTCGGCTCCTTGAACCTCAGCGATGTGGTGACGGCCCAGACCAAGCTCTGGTTCATCATCCCGCACTTCCCCATGTTCATCCTGTTCATCATCTCCGGTCTGGCCGAGACCAACCGCGCCCCCTTCGACCTTCCCGAGGCGGAAGCCGAACTGGTGGCCGGCTACAACGTCGAATACTCGGCCATGACCTTCGCCCTGTTCTTCCTGGGTGAATACGCCAACATGCTGATGATGGGGGCCATGACCTCCATCCTCTTCCTGGGTGGCTGGATGGCTCCGCCCTTCCTGGGCTGGCTGCCGATCCCAGGGCTTATCTGGTTCGTCATCAAGATCTGCCTGGTGATGTTCGTCTTCCTGTGGGTGCGTGCCACCTTCCCGCGCTATCGCTATGACCAGCTGATGCGTCTGGGTTGGAAGGTGTTCCTGCCGTTCTCGCTGTTCTGGCTGGTGCTGACCGCAAGCGTGCTGACCGCTTTCGGCTGGCTGCCGAACCAGGGTTAAGGAGAGAAAAGCGATGTCGTTCCTCGACCGCAATGCGCGCGCCTTCCTGCTGATCGAGCTCGTTCAGGGCTTGGCGCTGACGCTGCGCTATATGTTCAAGCCCAAGGTGACCATCAACTACCCCTATGAAAAGGGTCCGCTGTCGGTCCGCTTCCGGGGCGAGCACTGCCTGCGCCGTTATCCCAACGGTGAAGAGCGCTGCATCGCCTGCAAGCTGTGCGAGGCCATCTGCCCGGCTCAGGCCATCACCATCGAGGCCGAGCCTCGGGCCGATGAATCCCGTCGGGCCCGGCGCTACGATCTCGACATGACCAAGTGCATCTATTGCGGTATGTGCCAGGAGGCCTGCCCGGTGGATGCCATCGTCGAGGGGCCGAATTTCGAGTACGCCACGGAAACAAGGGCGGAGCTCATGTACAACAAGTCCAAGTTGCTCGCCAACGGCGACCGCTGGGAGGCCGAACTGGCCTTCCGCATCGCCGCCGACGCGCCGTACCGGTGATAGGGGAAAAGGCATGTTCACGGCTCTGATCTTCTACATGTTCGCCGGTATCGCGGTGGCGAGCGGCGTGATGGTGGTCTCCTCGCGCAATCCGGTGCATTCCGTGCTCTGGCTGATCCTGGCGTTCTTCAATGCATCGGGCCTGTTCCTGCTGCTGGGCGCCGAGTTCCTGGCCATGGTCCTGGTGGTGGTCTATGTGGGCGCGGTGGCGGTGCTGTTCCTGTTCGTGGTGATGATGCTCGACATCAACACCGTCGAGCTCAAGGAAGGCTTCCTGCAATACCTGCCCACCGGCGGTCTGATCGGTCTGGTGCTGCTGGTCGAGTTGCTGGCCATGTTCGGCGGCTGGGCCTTCGCCCCGGACGTGGAGGCCATGGTCAAGGCGCCGACGCCGGCCCTGGACCAGGCGTCCAACACCGTGGCGCTGGGCAAGATCATCTATACCAACTACGTCTACCTGTTCCAGGCGTCGGGCCTGATCCTGCTGGTGGCCATGATCGGCACCATCTTGTTGACCCACCGCCGCCGGACCGGTGTCCGCAAGCAGGTGATCGCCGATCAGGTCAATCGTTCGCGGGACTCGGTCGAGATGCGCAAGGTTCAGTCGGGGAGGGGCATCTGATGTTCGAGATCGGTCTGTCCCACTATCTGGCGGTCGCCGCCATCTTGTTCACGCTGGGCGTGATGGGCATTTTCCTGAACCGCAAGAACGTCATCATCATCATGATGTCGGTCGAGCTGATGCTCCTGGCCGTCAACATCAACTTCGTGGCGTTCTCGTCTTATCTGAACGATCTGGTCGGCCAGGTGTTCGCCATGTTCATCCTGACCGTGGCCGCGGCGGAAGCCGCCATCGGCCTGGCCATCGTCGTTGTCTTCTTCCGTAACCGCGGCACCATCGCGGTGGAAGAAATCAGCCAGCTCAAGGGGTAGAAACGGATGATCACTGCAACCGTATTCCTGCCGCTGCTGGGCGCGATCATCGCGGGTCTGTTCGGCCGTTTCATCGGCGACCGGGGCGCTCAGATCGTCACCTGCGCGCTGCTGATCGCCTCCGCAATCATGGCCGGCATGATCTTCAACAAGGTGGCGCTGGGCGGCCATCCCGAAACCATCGTCATCGCCGACTGGATCACCTCGGGCACCATGAGCGTGTCGTGGTCGCTCAAGGTCGATACCCTGACCGCGGTGATGCTGATCGTCGTGACCTGGGTGTCGGCGGCGGTGCACGTCTACTCGGTCGGCTACATGAGCCACGACCCCTCCATCTGGCGCTTCCAGAGCTATCTGTCGCTGTTCACCTTCGCCATGCTGATGCTGGTGACCTCGGACAATCTGGTGCAGATGTTCTTCGGCTGGGAGGGCGTCGGTGTCGCCTCCTACCTGCTGATCGGCTTCTGGTACGAGAAGCCCTCGGCCTCGGCCGCCGCCATCAAGGCCTTCGTGGTCAACCGCGTCGGTGATTTCGGCTTCGCGCTGGGCATCTTCGGCGTCTACTTCCTGTTCGGCTCGGTGGGCCTCGACGCCATCTTCGCCGCCGCGCCGGACAAGGCCTCGGCCACGGTCAATTTCTTCGGCGGCCAGTGGCACGCCATCACCATCTGCTGCCTGCTGCTGTTCGTGGGCGCCATGGGCAAGTCGGCCCAGCTGGGCCTGCACACCTGGCTGCCCGACGCCATGGAAGGCCCGACCCCGGTTTCGGCCCTGATCCATGCCGCCACCATGGTCACCGCCGGTGTCTT
>JACQAD010000082.1 GCA_016195125.1 Magnetospirillum sp. | reverse complement strand
TCCCACCGCCAGCAGCTTGCGGATCACCTCGGGCGCCCAATGCTCGGCGGTGCCCCATTTCACCGGATGAGGGTGATTGATGAATTGCGACAGGGCGATGGCGGGAATACCCAGGATGGTGCCCTCCATGGCCGCCGCCACCGTGCCCGAATAGGTCACGTCCTCACCCAGATTGGAGCCGCGATTGATGCCTGACAGCACCAGATCGGGCTTCCTGGCCTTCAGCACATGGTTGACCCCCAGCAGCACCGCATCGGTGGGAGTGCCGTCCACGGCGAAGCGGCGGCGCGACACCTTGCGTACCCGAAGCGGGCGGCGAATGGTCAGCGAGTGACCGGCGGCGCTTTGCTCGGTCTCCGGCGCCACCACCCACACATCCTTGGACAGCGTCAGGGCGATGCGCTCCAGCACCTTGATTCCCGGCGCGTTGATGCCGTCATCGTTGGAGATCAGGATGCGCAGGGACGACGGATCGGCAACCGGAGCGAACATGTCAGCCGATGACCTCCAGCCCGCCCATATAGCCGCGCAGCGCCTCCGGCACCTCGATGGTGCCGTCTTCGCGCTGATAATTCTCCATCACCGCGATCAGGGTACGGCCGACGGCCAGACCGGAACCGTTGAGGGTATGGACGAAGCGCGTCCCCTTCTCGCCTTCGGGACGGAAGCGGGCCTTCATGCGCCGCGCCTGGAAATCGCCACAATTCGAGCAGGACGAAATCTCGCGGTACCGCTGCTGACCGGGCAACCAGACCTCGATGTCGTAGGTCTTGGTGGACGAAAAGCCCATATCGCCGGTGCATAAGACGATCACCCGATAGGCGAGCCCCAGCCGCTGCAGCACCGTCTCGGCGCATTTGGTCATGCGTTCGTGCTCTTCGTCGGAGCGGTCGGGATGAGCGATGGAGACCATCTCCACCTTGTGGAACTGATGCTGGCGGATCAGGCCGCGGGTGTCCTTGCCCGCCGCGCCGGCCTCGGAACGGAAGCAGGGGGTCAGCGCGGTCATGCGCACTGGAAGCGCCTTGTCTTCCAGAATCTCGTCGGCCACCAGATTGGTCAGAGGCACCTCGGCGGTGGGGATCAGCCAATGGCCGGTATTGGTCTTGAACAGATCCTCGCCGAACTTGGGGAGCTGGCCGGTGCCGAAGGCGGCCTGATCCTTGACCATCAACGGCGGGTCCATTTCCATATAGCCGTGTTCGGCGGTCTGCAGGTCCAGCATGAACTGGCCGATGGCTCGTTGCAGGCGAGCCAGTTGCCCTTTCAGAACCACGAAGCGAGCGCCGGAAAGCTTGGCGGCGCCGTCAAAATCCATCAGGCCAAGCTTGGCGCCGAGAGCGTCGTGGTCCAGATCTGCTTGGACGCCTCGTTACGCCGCGCCTGCAATTCCTGAAAGGCGGTCTGGGCGGCACGGCGCCTGGCATCCAGCTCCAGAATGGCGGCGGCCTTGGGCTCCAGGCCCCGGCGGGCGAGACCGGCATCGAATCCGTCCGGATTGTCACGAATGGACTTGAGGTCATGCATGGAGGCAGCTTTCGGTTACGCGTTGAAATCGGTCTCGTCGACACTGTGGTCGTCCACGGCATCATCCTCGGCCAGTGCTTCTTCCCGCTTCTTCTCGGCCCAACGCGCCGAAATGATGGAGATTTCGTAGAGCAGAACCATGGGGATGGCCAACGAGCACTGGCTGACGATATCGGGCGGCGTCACCACCGCGGCAAAGACGAAATTGCCGACGATGGCGAAGCGGCGCTTTTCGGCCAGCCCCTGCCCGGTCACCAGCCCGACCCGGGCCAGCAGGGTCAGCAGCACCGGCATCTGGAAAGCCAGACCGAAGGCGAAGATCAGGGTCATGATCAACGACAGGGATTCGTTGACCTTGGCCTCCATCTGAATGGGCAGGGTATTCGGCCCGCCGATCAGATTCTCGAAGCCCAGCAGATAGGCGTAGAGATTGGGCAGAACCAGGAAATAGACCATGGCGCCGCCCATGGCGAACAGCACCGGCGTGGCGAACAGGAAGGGCAGGAAGGCCTGCTTCTCGTGCTTGTAGAGGCCCGGCGCCACGAAGGCCCACAATTGCCCGGCCCAGACCGGAAAACACAGGGCGGCGGCGGCGAAGCCCGACACCTTCATGAAGGTGAAGAACGCCTCGGTAGGCGCGGTGTAGATCAGGCGGCGGTTGCCGCCCTTGGCCAGGGCTGCCTTGGAATAGGGCTCCAGCAGGAATTCGTAGATTTCATTGGAGAAGTAATAGCACAGGCAGAACGCCACCACGAAGGCGATCCCCGACCAGATCAGCCGACGGCGCAGCTCGATCAGGTGTTCGAGCAGGGGCATGGTCTTGTCGTCGTGGGACTCGCTCAAGGGGATTTCCTCAGGGTTCCGGCGGACGCGCCGGCGGCTCGGAGGCCTTGATCTCTTGCGGCGCGGCGACGGCCTCCGCAGACGGAGGCGGCGCCACCTCGGCGGCACTGTTCAGGTCGAGAGCCGGAAGTTCCATGGCCTTGGCCATCTGGCCGGTGGGGTCGATGGCCTTGTCCACTTCCTGACGCAGCAAGTTGACGTCGGACACCTTGGCGACCTGCTTCTTGAGGTCGTCCAACTCGGACTCGCGCACCATGTCGTCGACACCACGGTGGAAGTCGGCGGCCATGTCGCGGGCCTTGCGGGTCATGCGCCCCATCTGGCGCAGCACAACCGGCAAATCCTTGGGTCCGATGACGATCAGGCTGATCACGGCGATCAGCGCCATCTCATCCCAACCGATGTCGAACATCCGGCCGGTCCCGGACTAGGCTTTGGGAGCGGAATCGGGGGTGGAGGCGGGCTTGGCGGCCTGGGCCTCGGTCACCTGCGGCGTCGCGGCCGAAGCCTGGGCGGCGTCATCCTCGTCCTTGAGGCCATGCTTGAAGGCCTTCACGCCCTTGGCCATGTCACCCATCAGTTTTGGAATCTTGTTCGCGCCGAACAGCAATAGCACGATGACCAGAACGATGAGCCAATGACCGATACTCATGCTACCCATGCCGACACACTCCCTGTCCGCGTCCAGCCGCCCATTCGGGCCGGCGGCGGATCATCGCAAAAGAAAGGGAACACCGCAATGGCGGCGGTGCGCTCCCCTATTCCCCGATTCCCAGCAACGTCTCGTCATCGAGCAGTTCCAATTGGGAATCCTCTTCCTCATCCATGTCCACCAGCCGCGTATCCTCGGCGGCGCGGTTGCCATAGGCACCGGCGGCGGCTCGGGAATCAAGCAGTCCCGCCGCCTCCAATTCCTTGACGCCCGGCAAGTCCTCCAGCGATTGGAGGTCGAAATGATCAAGAAAGCCGTCGGTGGTTGCCCAGGTCAGCGGCCGCCCTGGCGTGCGGCGGCGCCCCTTGGGCCTGATCCAACCGGCGGCAAACAACAGGTCCAGGGTACCCTTGGACAGGGCGACCCCCCTCACCTCCTCGATCTCGGCGCGGGTCACCGGCTGGTGATAGGCGATGATCGCCAGGGTCTCGACGGCGGCGCGCGATAATTTACGCTCCTGGGTGCGCTCTATCTTCAAGGCCTCCACCAGATCGGCGGCGGTACGAAAGGCCCAGCCGTCACCACGCCGGACCAGATTGAAGCCCCGGACGGCATAATGACGCTCCAACTCCGCCAGCAGTTGAGGCAGATCAGCCCCCTCCGGCAAGCGCTCGGCCATGGCGCGTTCCGGCACAGGTTCGGATGATGCGAAGATCAGGGCCTCGATGATGCGGAGTCCTTGAGGGTCCATGCTCAATCCTCCCTCCCCTGGGCCTGGCCGGCGCGGACATATATGGGGGAATAGGCGGTACCGTCCTGACGCATGATCAGCTTACCCTGCTTGGCCAATTCCAGGGCGGCCACGAACGTCGAGGCCATGGCCGATTTCATCTTGAGGGTATCGCCTTCCAATGCAGGAAGATACGCCATCAGCACCGACCAGTCAGGCAGGCTGCCGATGCCCAGCATGGATTCCAGACGGGCCAGGGCATGCTCGACGGACCATAGATCGGGGGCCTCGACCGTCAGGGTCCGCACCGAGTTACGCACCACGTGATCGGCATAGGCCTTGAGCAGATCATAAAGATCCAGTTCGAAGATGGAACGGCTGATCACCTCCATCTCCTCGGGCGCCCCCCGCGCGAAGAGGTCGCGGCCCAGCAGGCGACGGCTGAACAGGGCGGAACCCGATGCCTGCATGGCTTCCAGTCGCCGCAGACGGAAGGCAAGGGCGGCCGCCATCTCGGCCGGAGACAATTCCTCGCCCGGCTCGGGTTCCGGCTCGGGCAGCAGCAACCGCGATTTGAGATAGGCCAGCCACGCCGCCATGACCAGATACTCGGCCGCGAGATCCAGCTGGGTCTGACCGACTCTACGAACGAATTCAAGGTATTGATCGGCAAGCTTCAGAATCGAGATCCGCGCCAGATCCACCTTCTGGTCGCGGCAGCGGCCCCTCCCAGCCATCCAGGTCCAGCAGGAGACGTTCGCCCGGTTGGCGCTCGGGACGGTCCTCCTCCTCGAAGGCGAAGGCATCAACCTGACTCATGGGCCGGGACCGAAAATCCGCACCAGAAAGCGTCCGAAATCCTCCACCGGCCCCTGAACCAGCCATTGGAAGACGTCCAGATCCATGCCCAGCGTACGCCCCAGCATGGGAGCCAGGAACAGCAGCCCCAGCATCAGCAGGATGCCGCCCTTTTCCAGCCGTGCCACCTGAACGGCCAACGCCCTGGGCAGAATCCCCACCAGCACCCGACCACCGTCCAGGGGCGGAATGGGGATCATGTTGAAGATGGCCAGCAACAGATTGAAGAAGATGGCGTTGTCGAGATTGAGAAAGTACCAGCCCCGCAGCTGCTCCGGCATATAGGGGACCAGATACACGCCCAGAACGGCAAGAAGGGCCAGAGCCAGATTCATCCCCGGCCCGGCCGCCGCCACGATGATCATGTCGCGGCGGGGATGGCGCAGACGATTGAAATTGACCGGCACCGGCTTGGCCCAACCGAACATGGCGCCACCCATGGCCAGCAACAGGCCGGGCAGGATGATAGTGCCGAACGGATCGACATGGCGCAGCGGATTAAGGGATACCCGCCCCAAACGATAGGCGGTGTCGTCGCCGCAGGCCTTGGCGGCAAAGCCATGGGCGGCTTCATGCAGGGTCACGGCGAAGATCAGCGGAATCGCCCAGATGGTAATGCCGAACAGCAGCGCCCCGACATCGCCCATCACGCCTCCAACCCCAACAGATTCGACACTTCCGCATGGGCGGCGACCGGGTCCAAAGCCTGGGGCTGGCGCTTCTGGGCTTCACCTTTGGCCAGACGGATCCGGGCGGCATCGGTCAGCGGCCGCAATTGGGAGGCGATGGCCCGCATCTCGGTCATATCGCCGTTACAGTGAAGCACCACATCGCAGCCGGCCGTCAGTGACGCGCTGGTGCGCTCCTCGAAGCTGCCGCCCAGGGCCTTCATGGACAGATCGTCGGAGATCAGCAAGCCATCAAAGCCGATGGCGCCGCGGATCACCCGGTCGATCACCCTCTTGGAGGTTGTCGCCGGTGCGCCGGCGTCAAGGGCGGTATAGACCACATGGGCGGTCATGGCCCAGGGCGCATGGCGAAAGGCATGGAAGGGTGGAAAGTCCTGGGTTTCCAGTTCCGCCAGGGAGGCATCCACCACCGGCAGGGCCAGATGGCTGTCGACCATGGCGCGACCATGGCCGGGAATATGCTTGATCACCGGCAGCACGCCCTCGTCCAGCAATCCCTCGATGACCTCGCCGGCCAGATCGGACACCTGGGCGGCATGACGGCCATAGGCGCGATCGCCGATGACGTCATGAGCACCTTGCACCGGGACATCCAGCACCGGGGCACAATCCACGTCGATGCCAAGGGCGGCCAGTTCACGGCCGATTAGCCGGAAGTTGAGGCGCAGCGCATGGCGGGCGGCGGCAAGATCGCGAGCCGCCAGGGCGGCGAAAGGCTCACCCGGCGGGGCCTTACGCCAATGAGGCGGCCGCAAACGCTGCACCCTGCCCCCCTCCTGGTCGATCAGTACCGGCGCATCGGCGCGGCCGACCGAAGCCCGCAGGCTTTCCACCAACGCCTTGACCTGGGCCGGATTGTCCACATTGCGGGCGAACAGGATGAAGCCCAGCGGGTTGACGGCCTCGAAGAAACGGCGTTCCTCGTCGGTGAGCGTCAGGCCCGAACAGCCGAAGATGCTAGCGGCGGGCAACGATGCACCCCTGGCCACGGGCCGTCAGTTCGCTGCAAAGCTGGCGCGCGGCCATTTCCGAAAGGGGAGCGGCGCGCACCCGCCAGAAGGTTCCCTTCCCCTCCAGCTCGACACGGACGATGTCGGATTTAAGCCCGCCCAGCAGATCGGTATTGGCACGCTGGATACGAGCCCATTCCTTATCGGCCAGATCGGCTGCGCGGACGGCGCCAAGCTGGACCACATACTCGCCCGAGGCCGGGGCTTTGGCGGCGGCGACAGGGGCCGGGGCTGGCGCGGGCGGCGGCGGCACCTTGGCCACCTGGGCGGCGGTCACCTGTTCCTGGGCGACCGGGCGCTCCTGCACCGGCTGATAGGTCGGAGCCGGCGGAATGGCCGAGGATTCCATGGGCTGGGCCGCCACCTTGGCGGTAGGCGCGGTCTTCGGCGCCGGAGGTTCTCCGGCCTTGGGCGGAATGGGAGCTGGGCGCTGGGCCACCGGCGGCGGCGGTTCGGAGGAAAGCGGCGGCGGCGCCAGGGTCTTGGGCGGGGCCTTGGCCATTTCCGGCTGAGGCAACAGACGCTCGACCTTGGCCTCGCCGTCACCGGCGGAATCCATGCGTTCGTAGACCAGCTTGTCCTGATTGGGAACCTGCATGCCGCCGCGATCGTCGGGCCGGACCTTGATGGGGCGGTCGTCGGCCTTGATCACCGGCACGCCCAGCCCGGCGCCCCGGCGACCGCCGATGAAGTGCAGTCCGGCGGCGACGATGGCGCCCACCGCCACCACCGCCACGCCGATGGTCACCCAACTGCGCAGCCGGTGACCGGCGCGGGCCTGATGAGAATCGGCGTCGGCGTCGTAGCGCTCGGGAATGATGTCCAGCAGGTCGCGGTCGTAATCATCGCTGGGACGTTTGGCCATGTCAGCGCGTCTCCCCTCTTCAGCGCATCTCTTCCAAGGGTTCGACACCGAAGATGCCGAGACCCGAGGAGATCACCAGAACCACCGCCCTCAGCAGGCCGAGACGGGCCAGCGACAGCTCGCGGTCACCTTCGATCAGGAACCGCAGCCGGGTCTCGTCCTTGCCCTTGTTCCACAGCCCGTGGAAGGCGGCCGCCAGATCATAGAGGTAGAACGCGACGCGATGGGGCTCGTGGGCCTCGGCCGCGCTTTCCACCAGACGCGGCCAGCCCGCCAGCAGCCTGATCAAAC
>JACQAD010000317.1 GCA_016195125.1 Magnetospirillum sp. | reverse complement strand
CCCCAACCCCTGCGCCTCCAGCTTGCCGAATTTATTGACCACGATCAGGTCCGATTCGCAGGCCAAGGCCTGGCGCAGGACTGAACTGGCTTCGGCGACGGCGCTGGTATCCACTCGGCAGCAAGTGGAGCCCGCGCCCAGATCCTGGCTGATCTGGAACTGACGATTGCTGCTCAGGTCAACCAGAGTCATGGCGCAGGCGCAGGCGGGTGTGCTGGGGGCATTGCGTTGAACCAGGCCACGCACGAGGTACCCCTGGCCTTGGATGATTCTGGCGAATCCTTCCAGGCAATCAAGAGCGTCGCCATCGGGTGGCCGAACAACCACTCCAATTTTTACGCTGGTCAGAAATTCCTCTTCCGACATGGGTCTCCCAACCCTTTCAACTTCACCCATAAAGTGTAGCACGATGTGACGGTCGTTTGACACTCGGCTTCAGTGATAAGGCACAAGCTAGCGCGATTGGGTGTGTGTCTCATTTTCTTCCTTGTGATGACGGCCTTTTCCAATGAAAGATGCTTCGTATCAGGTTCCCGCTTCGGCAAATTTGCATAAGGTAGAGGGGGATGTATGTGGCCTGAATACGATGGCGACGCGCCCGGAGGCGAGATAGCCAGACTCCCGCCCAGGGATGCTGAGCGTATTCGGCATACAGTGATCCGCTATTGCTTGCTCGCCCTCGTTCTATGGACATCATTACTGTCGTTGTCGTTGTGGTGGAATGTGGAGCGTCAGAAAGCGACCACCACCACGCTGGCGATGAGCGCTGCCCGCTCCGCCTTCAATAAGGATCTGGCCTATCGCCGCTGGGCCTCGGAGCATGGCGGCGTCTATGTGGAGCCGACGGAGAAGACCCCGCCCAGCCCGTGGATGGCCCATCTGCCCGATCGCGACATCGTCGCCAATGACGGGCGATTGCTGACCTTGATGAATCCGGCCTACATGCTGCGCGAGATGATGGCCGATTACGGCGATGATTACGGCATCAAGGGCAGAATCGTCGGTATCGTCACCCTCAATCCCAACAACGAGGCCGATCCCTGGGAAGCCGAGGCCATCGGGCAGTTCTCCAGCGGTGCCCTGACCGAAAAGGTCGAGGTTGCGGCCATTGACGGGCAGCCCTACATGCGGCTGATCAAGCCGTTCCTGATGGAGCAGAGTTGTCAGAAGTGCCACGGCCATCTGGGCTTTCCCAACGGTTCGGTTCGCGGCGCTGTCGGTGTTTCGGTACCCATGGACCCGTATTTATCCGTGGAGCACAGCGCGGTTCGCACTCTGGCAATCTCGCATGGGGCTTTTTGGCTGGTCGGAATCACCGGAATTCTATTGATCGGCCGGCGTAGTTCCGCCAAGTGGCTGGAGAAGGCCATGGCCGATGAGGAAAGTCATCTGGCCGCCCATGTCTTCAGCAATGCTCTCGAGGCGACCATCATCACCGACCCTAAGGGGCGTATCCTGCGGGTCAATCCCATGTTCACCGAGTTGACCGGTTATGGCGAAGCCGAAGTCATCGGCGGCAACCCTCGTCTGATCCGCTCGGACCATCATGATGCCGATTTCTACGCCGAGATGTGGCAAGCCATTTACCGCGACGGAAGCTGGCGGGGTGAAATCTGGAACCGGCGCAAGAATGGTCAGGTCTTCGTGGCCTGGGAAAGTATCGTCGCGGTTCGTGATGACCAGGGCGCCATCCGCAATTTCGTGGGTAGTTTCAGCGATATTACCGAGCAGGTCGAGGCTCAGCGCCATATCCTGCGTCTGGCCCATTACGATGTTCTGACCGAATTGCCCAACCGGGTGCTGTTCCTGGATCGGCTGGAGCGGGCGGTTCTTCATGCCCAGCGCCATAATCGACGGGCGGCCTTGCTGTTCCTGGACCTCGACGGGTTCAAGAAGGTCAATGACACCATGGGCCATCGGGCCGGTGACGAACTCCTCAAGGAAGTGGCCGTCCGTCTCAAGCAGTGCATCCGTCTGACCGACACCATCGCCCGGCTGGGCGGCGATGAATTCACGGTTCTGCTTGGCGAGATTTCGTCGGATGGTGATGCGGCGGTGGTGGCCGAGAAAGTTCTGGCCGGGCTGTCGGCTTCCTTTTCCATCGAGGGTCGCGATGTCTTCGTCGGTGCCAGTATCGGCATCAGCTTGTTTCCTGATGACGGCCCCAGCGGCGATGAACTGCTGAAACATGCCGATACCGCCATGTATCAGGCCAAGGCGGCGGGTAAGGGCTGCTTCAACTTCTATTCAGCCGAGATGACGCAGCGCGAGGAGCGCCGTCTGGAATTGGAATCCGCCCTGCGTCAGGCGGTGGAGGAAGGCCAATTCCTGGTTCATTATCAACCCAAGAAGAATCTGGCCTCGGGGATAATCACTGGTTTCGAGGCTCTGGTTCGATGGCTGCATCCCACTTTGGGCATGGTGTCGCCAGCGGATTTCATTCCCCTGGCCGAGGAAATGCACCTGATCGAACGTATCGACGCTTTCGTCATGCGCCAGGCTTGCCGGCAAGGGGTTCAATGGTTGAGGGCCGGACATCAGATCTCCATTGCAGTTAACCTATCAGGGGTTAATTTCGCTAAGGACGTTTTGGTCGAGCGAGTCCGAAAGGTTCTCGACGAGACCGGCTTTCCCGCCGCCAATCTGGAGCTTGAGCTGACGGAAAGCTTCGTCATCGATCTGGCCGTGGATCAGCGTGAAATCCTGCAGCGTCTGCGAGCCCTGGGGGTGAGACTGGCCATCGACGATTTCGGGACCGGCTATTCCTCGCTCAGCTATCTCAAGCGGCTGCCGGTCACCACCTTGAAGATCGACCGCTCCTTCATCCGTGACATGGCCTGTGATTCCAGGGATATGATGCTGGTTTCGAGTATCATCGGGATCGCCCACAGCCTGGGTCTCAAGGTGGTGGCGGAAGGGATCGAGGAATTGGACCAGATGACCATCCTGACCGCCCAGGAATGCGATGAGATCCAGGGTTATTTCCTGGCCAAGCCCATGCCGGCCGACATGGTGACGATCTTTCTGATGAGTTCGCTTCCCAGTTCCTTGGCGGCGGGGGCCTGATGGCGGTTCATCCCAGTTTCGGCGAGGCGTTGCGCGTGTGGCTGCGGATCGGCCTGCTCAGTTTTGGCGGGCCGGCCGCCCAGATCGCCACCATGCACCGCATCCTGGTGGACGAGAAAGGCTGGGTGGGCGAGACCCGCTTCCTCCATGCCCTTAATTTCTGCATGTTGCTGCCCGGCCCCGAGGCCCAGCAACTGGCGACCTATATCGGCTGGCTGCTGCACCGGACTCTGGGGGGCTTGGTGGCCGGAATCTTGTTCGTCCTGCCCGGTTTCATCGTGATGATGGGGCTGGCCGGGCTGTATGCCGGGTTTCATCAAGTGCCTCTGGTCGATGGCCTGTTCTACGGCATCAAGCCCGCCATTCTGGCAGTGGTGATCGAAGCGGTACTGCGGATCGGCCGGCGTGCCCTCAAGGCCCGCGAGCTGGTGGCGGTGGCGGCCATCGCCTTCATCGCCATCTTCTTTTTGGGCATCCCTTTTCCTTTTATCATCCTGGCAGCCGGGATCGTCGGATTCCTGGGCGCGCGGGCCGGTCATCCCGCCTTCCTGCCCAAGAGCGATGCTGCCGCCAAGGGCGGTGCCGCCGACCGGACCATCGAGGACGGGGCCGCGCATACCCGCCCTGATTTTGGCCGCTCGCTGCGGGTGGCGGCAATCTGCCTGATCCTGTGGCTGGCCCCGGTGGTGGCCTCCATGATCTGGGGGCAGGGGGCGTTCGGGGCCATCGGCCTGTTCTTTTCCAAGATGGCGGTGGTGACCTTTGGCGGAGCCTATGCCGTGCTGGCCTATGTGGCGCAGCAGGCGGTGGAGGTCCACCGCTGGCTGGCCCCGGCCGAGATGCTGGAGGGACTCGGCCTGGCCGAGACCACGCCGGGGCCGCTGATCCTGGTCAACCAGTTCGTGGGGTTCCTGGCGGGATATCGCGATCCCGGCGGCTTGAATCCTTGGCTGGGAGGGGTGCTGGGAGCGACCCTGACCGTCTGGGTCACCTTCACGCCGTGCTTCCTGTGGATTCTGGCGGGTGGTCCCTATGTGGAGACGTTGCGGGGCAATCGGGCGCTGTCCGGCGCGCTGGCGGCCATTACCGCGGCGGTGGTGGGCGTGATTTTCAATCTTGGAATCTGGTTTGCGCTGCATGTGCTGTTCGCGCGGGTGGACGAGCGCGATTTCGGCCCGCTGCACCTGTCCGTTCCAGACCTGGGCAGTCTCGATCCTCTGGCGCTGGTGCTGGCGGTGACAGCTGCCATCGCCATGCTGCGGATGCATGTGGGGATGATCGCGACCCTGGGCGCCTCGGCCTGCGTGGGAATCGCCTGGCGGCTACTTCTTCTTCCGTAGCGCCGCCGCCGGTTCCAATTCCGCGGCGGTCAGGCCGCGCCCCAGCTGGTCCTCGAGGTGAGGCAGCAATTGCGGGAAGAATTTAAGCGGCGCCAGCAGGCGGATGGCATTGGTCGCGCCGGTCTGGTCGTCGCCGGCGTCGCGCCGACAGCGCAGCAGCACCGAGGCCACCAGCCAGTCATCCCAATCATCCTGGTCGTGGCCGGCAGGCGGCGGCAAGCCGGCGAAACGCCCCAGCATTTCCATCAGTTCGGATCGCGACATTTCCGCGACCGTTTTTGTCTTCCCGCTCATCCCCGAATACTCACACAAAAAAGTCCCCGTCCCGATCTTATCCCAGCCTTTCACGGAGAGGGAAGAGTTTCACGTCTCCATCACATGACCGCCCGTCCAGCGTCGGGTCAGGTGCCAGGCCAAAAGGGCCGAAAGGGCCGACATTCCCGCCATGGCCAGGAAGGCCCCCCCACCCAAACGCTCGTACAGCTGACCGCTGAACGGAGTGATCAGGCCGGGAGCCAGCCCCACGGCGATGGCGGCGAAAATCCCCTGGGCCCGGGCCGACAGGCCTTGGGGCACGGCTCTGGTGATGAAGTGGATGGCGCCCAGATGGGCGCAGCCGAAGGTGGCGGCGTGCAGCAACTGGGCCGCCGCCACCAGGGGTAGGCTGGCGGTGGTGCCCAGGACCAGCCAGCGCACCACGCCTCCAACACCAGCCACCAGCAGCAATCCCGCCGGGCCGACCCGCGCCACCACACGGTTGCTGATTGCGAACAGCACGATTTCGGCGACCACGCCCTCGGACCACAACAGGCCGATGACCGCATCCGACAGGCCCGCCGCCTTCCAGGAGATGGTGGCGAAGGCGTAGTAAACGGTATGGGCCATCTGGTTGAGGGCGCTGGTGGCCACGAACAGCAGGAAAACCGGATTGCGGAGCAGCGGCAGAACCGGCGGCGGCCGGTCTTCGTGCCGGATCACCTTCAGATCGGGCAGGCCCCGGCAGGCCAGGGCGGTCACCAGCAGCGCCGCCGCCAGCAGGAAGGGCAGGGCCGTCACCGGCCAGTCGCCCAGGGCCTTGCCCAGAAGGGTGGCGGCGGCGATGAAGGCCAGCGAGCCCCACAGCCTGACCCGCCCGTAATCCAGGCCGTGCCGATTGACCACCATCATCGCCAGGGTATCGCCCAAGGGAATGAGGCCGGTGAATGGAAAGATGGCGATGACGCTCAAGACCAGGATGGGGCTAAAGCCGTGCAGCAGCGGAAAGATCAGCCACAAACCCGCCGCCAGCGCCGCCAGGATGATCATCAGGCGGCGGCGCTCGCCGGAATGGTCGGCCATGTGGCCGATGATGGGGCTGGCCGCGAGGCGGGTAAGATAGCCGGCGGCGGCGACCAGACCGATCTCGCTGGGGCTGAGGCCTCTGTCTTGCAGCCATAGCGGCCAGAAGGGAATGTGGATGCCGACGGCGACGAACAGGGCGGCGTAATAAAGCCCCAGCCGTAAGGCGGCGGCGCTTCCGTTCATGGAAGCGGCCGGCGCGCCAGGGTGATGTGGCGGTCGGCCAGGGACAGGGCGCAGGCATCGGATTCAAGAAAGCGCCACTCAACCTCGCGCTGGTCGGTCAGCCATTCACAGGCCCGCAAGGCCTCGTCCACTTCGCCGGGATGGCACATGACCAGGGTGCCGGGGCCGGGGGATTGAGTGAAGATGCCAAACAGCTGGTCATAGGCCACCTTGCCCGAGAAGTCGTAGACGCCCCTGAAGCTATGGTTATGGGGCGCACCCTCGGCTCGCAGCCGCAGGCGAAGCCCGATGCCCAGCAACGCGATGATGGTGGCCCGGATGGGATCGACGCCGCGACGGATGATGGCCAGGGGATTTTCCCAGCATGACCGCACCCAGCCGCCCCGAGCCTTGAGACGCCGCCGCCAGAGGTCCATCACCACGTCGCGGATGATGGGCAGTTGATGGATGTGATGATGGCCGTCGAGGAAGTCCGGCGGCCGTCCCATGCGGGCCTCGAATTCATCCACCTGACGTTCCAGCTCGGCGGCGATCTCGGCCTTGTCGAGGCGGTGCAGCACGGCGCGTTTCACCAGGGAACCGATACCGGGCAGCTTTCCATCCGGTGCCAGATCGGGCAGGGCGCCCAACGGCTTGTGATCGGTAAGGGTGAGATGCACGCCGAACTCGGCCTTACCCTCCAACGGGACCAGTCGGGCGGCCTCTTCCGGCCAGAACGGGCTGCCGGTCATGCAGCCGGTGGCCTGCAGGCGGCCCTGTTCGATCAGCGGGCGGATGGCGCGGCCGATGCCGGGGGTCAGCCCGTAATCATCGGCGCAAAGGGTGACGGCGGATTTGATCATGGGCCGCAGGATAGAGACAGGACGGAAGGGGTTCAAGCCAGGGGAAGGCGAATGACGAAGCGGGCGCCGCCGCCGGGGCGGTTTGCGGCCTCCAGCGAGCCGCCATGGTCGCGGAGGATGCCGTAGGAAATCCACAGGCCCAGGCCGGTGCCCTTGCCCACCGGCTTGGTGGTGAAGAAGGGATCGAACACCTTGGTCAGGATGTCGTCGGGGATGCCGGGGCCACTGTCTTCGATGGACAGGGTGACCTCATCATTGACGACGGTGCCGTTGATGGTAATGGCGGCGCCCTGGCTGTCCGAGACCGCGTCGATGGCGTTCTCGACCAGATTGACGATGACTTGATGCAGTTGACCGGCATTGCCCCGCACCGGCAGGCAATCCGGCAGGTCGAGTCCGATGGCGGCATTGCCTTGCTTGCCCTTGTCCGACCATTGAACGGCCTTGGTCACCACCTCGGCCAGATCGAACAATTCGGGCTTGTCGCTGGCGGAAAAGGACAGGCGCTTGAGGCTGCGAACGATGTCGGCGACCCGCTGGGCGCCTTCGGCGGTGCCTTCCATCAGGGAGGGCAGGTCGGCGAGGGGGGAATCGATGCGTAAGCGGGAGCGAAGGACTTCCCGCTCGGACTCGTCGCAGCCGGCATGGATGGCGTCGAGATAGGCCGAGATCCGTGTCGAGTACTTGGACAACGCATGGACGTTGCCGTAGACGAAGCTGATCGGGTTGTTGAGTTCGTGGGCCACACCGGCTATCAGACGGCCGAGGGACGCCATCTTTTCCTGCTGGATCAGCTGGGCCTGGGCGGTCTTCAAGGCCTCGTAGGCACGCCGCAATTCGCCTACCGGCCGCCCGGTCAGGACGATACCGGCGGGAAGGCCGCGGTGATCGAGGCGGGTGGCGCAGGACAGGGCCACCGGATCGGTCAGTCCGCCCTCGGCCGAGCGGAAGCGGACCTCGCGATCGCGTCTGTCGGGCACGTCGATCCAGCTGTACAGGCGCAGGCTTTCGGTTCCCTCCGCCAGCAGATCGTCCAGGCGACGGTCGAACAGATCCGCCTCGGCGAAACCGGTCAATTGCAGAAAGGCGAGGTTGACCTGTTGAATCTGGCCCTTCTGATCGCAGACCACGAGGATATCGGAGACCGCCGATAGCACCGAGTTGATGAAGCGCTGCGCTTCCTCCAGGGCGGTGTTCTTTTCCTCCAGCTCCACCTCGTAGGAGATCAGGTCGGAATAGACCTCCTCCATCTTGCGGATAACCTCGATCCAGGCGGTTTCCTGCGCGGAGGCGGTATCCGGGTCGTAGCCACCGGCGAAATCATAGGCCGAGGAGGGGCGGGGGTCGGTATAGCTGGCCATCAGCTCTGCCTTTCCAAGCCATAACGGCGCAGCTTGGCGCGAAGGCCTACCCTGGACAGGCCCAATTCCTCGGCGACCCGGCTGATATTCCAGCGGTGGCGGCCCAAGGCCTCGGCCAGCAGGCCGGCCTCCAGGGCCTCGACCTGATCCTTGAGGCTGAGCGGCTCGCCGCTGTCGGCCAGCGCCCGTCCTGCCGGACAGATGCGGGCGCGCAGACGGGGGCTGAGGAGATCGGTGCCGAGCCGGGGGCCATCGGCCAGGGCGACCATGCGCTGAATCTCGTTTTGCAGTTCGCGCACATTGCCCGGCCAATCATAGCCGCCCAGCTGGGCCATGGCCTCGTCGGCAAAGCGCAGATTGGGCCGCCCGAAGCCTTTGCGGGTCTCGCCCAGCAGGCGATCCGCCAAGAGCGGCACGTCCATGGGACGTTCGCGCAGCGGCGGCAGGTGGATGGGAAAGGCGGCCAGGCGATAGAACAGGTCGCGGCGGAAGTGACCGTGACGGACTTCCTCTTCCAGATTGCGGTTGGTGGCGGCGATGACGCGGACGTCGACCTTGCGGGTCAGGCGGGCGCCCAGGGGCCTGATCTCGCCCTCCTGCAGAACGCGCAGCAGCTTGACCTGGAAGGCCGGCGAGGTCTCGCCGATCTCGTCGAGGAAGATGGTGCCGCCCGACGCCTGCTCGAACAGGCCGATGCGGTCTTCATAGGCGCCGGTGAAGGCGCCCTTCTTGCAGCCGAACAGCTCGGATTCCAGCAATTGGTCCGGGAGGGCGCCGCAATTCTCCACCACGAAGGGCTTGTTGCCCCTGGGGCTGTTGTAGTGAATGGCGCGGGCCAGCAATTCCTTGCCGGTGCCCGATTCGCCGGTGATCAGCACCGAGATGTCGAAGGCCGAAACCTTGCGGGCCATCTCGATGACTTCGGCCAGAGGCGAGGTGGGGGCGTGGATGATGCCGTCGAAATGGTGGTGGCGTTTCAGAGTCCCGGTTTTCTTGGCGATGGCCTTTTCCAGGGCGGCGGGCGAGACCTTGAGGTCAAGGCTGGCCTGGGCGTTCTCGCGCTGCAACTCGTACAGGCGTAACGCGCCATGCAGGGTACGGACCAGATCGTCCGGTTCCCAAGGCTTGGTGATGTATTGGTAGATGCCGGCCTCATTGACTCCGGCGATGATGTCCTCGGCGGCGGAATAGCCCGAGATGATCATGCGTACCGGGTCGGGCCAGCGCGCCCGGACCGTTTTGAGGAAATCCACTCCCTGGATGCCGGGCATGCGCTGGTCGCAAAGGATGGCGTGGACCATCTCATGCTCCAGCAGGCCCTCGGCCTCCTCGGCCGTGGATGCGGTCAGCACCTGGAATTCGTCGGCCAGCACGCGCCGCAGCGCTTCCTGCGACTGCTTTTCGTCGTCGACCACCAATATGATCGGCAGATTGCTCACAAATCGTATCCGCGCCAGGAACCAGGGACCGGCATTGTATTCCGCTGGTCAGAGTTCATCCAGTCTGGAAAGGCGTTGATCATCCAAAACGGCCGAACACCACCGGCAGCCATACCAGGGCGAAGAGGGTGCTGGCGGCCACGGCGATGGCGGCGCGGTCGGGATGGATGTTGCGTAGCGTGGCGTGGACCACGGTGACGGCGGCCAGCGGCGTCAGGGATTCGATCAGCAGCACCTGATGACCGACACGACCGAAGATGTGCAGCCAGGATTCGTCAGCGGCGATAAAGGCCAGGGCCAACAGCGGCCACAGACCGAACTTGACGACAAAGGCGAAGGCTGTGAAGCCGAGATCAGGCTTCCATGACCGTAATTGGGCCAAGCCCAATCCGACGATCATCATGCCCACCGGCACGAAGCCGCCCGACAGCAGGTCCACGGTCTGCATGATCGGCGGCGGAACCCTGGTGCCGGTGAGGTTGATCAGCGCCCCCAGCCAGCAGGCATGCAGGCCGGGATATTTCAGCACCCTGACCAAGGCGCCGCCCACCGAGGCCTCGGCTCGGGCAACGGTGTAAAACCCCACGGAATTCTCGTAGGCGGTGGCGCCGAACGACACCATGACCACATAGGGCAGGGCTTCCGGCCCCACCAGGGACAGACAGGCGGGAATGCCGAAGAAGCCGGTATTGCCGGTGCCGGCGGTAAAGGCGGCGAGTCGCTCGCGGCCGTCGCTCCAGGCCCGCCCGGCCAGGGGTCGCAAAGTCAGGGCCACCATCGAGCAAAGACCCAGGACCATGAAGGGCAGGGCCAGCATGGCCCCCTTAAGGTCGGCGCCGACAAAGCCCTTGAACACCACGGCCGGGGACAGCACGAACAGGGCGAGGCGGCCGAGATCCTGGCCCTTGACCCCGAAGACCCGGCCCAGAAGCAGGCCGATGGCCACCAGCAGATAAAGGGGAACCAGCTTCATGGCCAGGGAGGTGTCGAAGGGGATATTGATCATTCGACGACGATCGCCCGGAAATCATTGACGTTGGTCAGCGTAGGCCAAATCTTAACAAGATCTCCCAATGCATTGAAAAATCCGTATGAATCGTTGTCGCTAAGATAGGCTGACGGGTCCAGTCCCAGGGCCATGGCCCGTGCCAGCGTGTCGGGGGTGACCAGCGCGCCGGCATTGTCCATGCTGCCGTCGATGCCGTCGGTATCACAAACGATGGCGTTGATTCCGGCGTCTCCCTTGAAGGCCAGCGCCAGGGCCAGGGCGAATTCGGCATTGGGACCGCCCTGGCCCGCCCCTTTGATTGTGACTGTCGCCTCGCCGCCGGACAGGATCACCGCCGGGGCGGGGACCGGCTGTTGCTGGGAGCGGATGGATTTGGCGATTCCGGCCATCACCTTGGCCATCTCGCGGGCCTCGCCCTCGATGGCGTCACCCAGCATCAGGGGCAGATAGCCGGCGCGCACCGCCACCAGGGCGGCGGCTTCCAGGGATTGGCGGGGAGCGGCGATCAGCCGGTAATCGCTGCCGGCAAAGGCGGTGTCGCCGGGCTTGGGGGTCTCGGCGCCGGAATCGCCGAGATGGCGAACGATGGATTCGGAGGGTGTCAGCCGGTATTTGGCCAGAATGGCCCTGGCTTCGGCCAAGGTGGTGGGGTCCGCCACGGTCGGTCCCGAGGCGATGACCGAGGGATCGTCGCCGGGCACGTCGGAAATGGCCAGGGTCACCAGTCGCGCCGGGGCAGCGGCGGCGGCCAGACGTCCTCCCTTGACCGCCGACAGATGCTTGCGAACGCAATTCATCTCGGCGATGGAGGCGCCCGAGCGCAGCAGCGCGGCCGTCAGAGATTGCTTGTCGGCCAGGGTGATCCCGGGCGCCGGTGCCGCCAGCAGCGCCGAGCCGCCCCCCGAGATCAGGGCCAGCACCAGATCGTCGGGGCCAAGCCCACGCAGCAGGGCGAGAATGCGCATTGCCGCCTGTTCGCCGGCGGCATCGGGGACCGGATGGGCCGCCTCCACCACCTCGATGCGCCGGGTGGGGACGCAATGGCCGTAGCGGGTGACCACCAGACCGGAAAGCGGCCCGCTCCAATGATCCTCCACGGCGCGGGCCATGGCGGCGGCGGCCTTGCCGGCACCGATCACCACGGTGCGGCCCTTGGGCGGGTCCGGCAGGGCAGGCGGCACACAGGCCGAGGGTCTGGCCGCATCCACCGCCGCTTCGAACATGCGCCGCAACAGGTTCATTTCTGGACTCTCTCGGGGAACGGAGGCTCAATGGTCACACCAGTAGACAGCGGAAATCGGTCATGAGCAATCCCGACGGTCTGGAAGGCGTGCTTGCCCCCATTCTCACTCCCTTCGCCAACACACTCTTGCCCCACATCCCGCTTTTCGTTGGGCTGGCCAGGCATCTGATGGAGCAGGGGCTGGGGCTGGCGCCGTTCGGGACCACCAGCGAAGGCAATTCACTGGGGGTCAGCGAGAAGGTCACCCTGTTGGATGCCCTGGCCGAGGCTGGTCTGGAGATGGGGCGGATGATGCCGGGGACCGGGTGTTGCGCCCTGACGGATTCGGTGGCCCTGACCGCTCACGCGGTGCGCCTGGGCTGTGGCGGGGTTCTGATGCTGCCGCCCTTCTATTACAAGAACCCCAGCGAGGACGGTCTGTTCGCCGCCTTCGCGGAAACCATCGAGCGGGTGGGTGACGCACGGCTCAGACTCTACCTCTATCATTTTCCGCAACAGAGCCAGATTCCCATCTCCCATGCGCTGATCGAGCGGCTGCGGAATGCGTATCCAGAGACGGTGGTGGGCATCAAGGATTCGTCGGGCGATCTGGCCAACATGGTGGAGATGTGCCGGCGTTTTCCCGGCTTCAAAGTCTTCGCCGGGACCGAACGCCTGATCCTGCCGGTGATGCAGGCCGGCGGCGCCGGCTGCAT
>JACQAD010000301.1 GCA_016195125.1 Magnetospirillum sp. | reverse complement strand
GGTACACTTCCGAGATCAGGTGAGGAAGATCGGCAACCGCGACACTGTTGTTGGCGACGTGCGCGGCCACGATCTTCGTGGTCAGGTCAAGCAGGTCGCTGGCATTCGAACGCTCCGGCATTGAGAGCACGCCTCCAATTTCATTCAATGGGCAACTATATAAATCGTTCACTGCACCCTGGCAATAACCATTAGCACAAACGAAAGTGACGCGAATCGCATGACTGAGAAGCCCAACTACAGCCTTGACATCACCAACGAGGTCTGTCCGATGACCTTCGTCAAAACCAAGTTACTGGTGGAACGCATGGTTTCCGGCGACGTGGTGGAAGTTCGTTTGAAAGGCGCCGAACCCCTTGGAAACGTGCCGCGTTCCATCACCGAATTGGGACACGAAATCCTGTCCTTGAAACCGGAGGCCGGAGAAGGCACTACAGGCATCCATCGCCTTGTGATTCGAAAGAAATAAAGCCGCAGCCAGAATATGGTTATTGATGGCGATTACGAATCGATTGCAATTGGCGACAATTGACAGCGCATGGTCACCCCATCAATGCCGCCATAATATCCTTTGCGCAGCCCGACCCGGCTGAAGCCCATGCCCTCGTAAAGCGCCAGGGCCGCCACATTATCGGCGGCCGCCTCGAGAAACATGCTGGCGCCGCCCGCCTCGGCCGCCGCCGCCATGGCGGCCGCCAGCAGCCGGGCGCCCAGTCCGGCGCGGCGCCAGGGCGGCAGCACGGCGATGGTCAGGATCTCGGCCTCGTCGAAGATGCGGCGCCACAGCACCAGCCCGGCCGGACCCGGCGGCGTCAGGCTGGGGGCGAGCGATCCGCCATCAACGGCGATCAGCCCCTCGGCCCCGGCCAGGGCCATGACTTCCGCCATGGAGCGGGCGCTCCAGGGCTCGGCGAAACAGATGGAGTGGATGCCGGCCAGCAATTCCGCGTGAACCAATCCCACCGGAACCAGCTCGATCATGACCGGCAGCCGGGCATGGTGACGTCGGGGGGACGCAGATAAAGGGGTTCGGGGGGCAGGCATTCGCCACGCCCCCAGCATTCCGCCGCCAGTTCCGCCACCAGCGCCGCATCGGGCCAGCCCGGCGCCGAGGCGGCCACGGCATCGGGACGCAGGGCCATCACCGAGGCGGCGGCATCGCCGGTCACCACCAGCATCCCCGGCACCAGGGCGGCGGCCTGTTCGGGCAGCAGCGCCGCCACCTCGCCCAGAGGATCGAGATTGGCATCGAACGCCTGGACCCAGGCCTCGTCCCGGCGCGATTCCATGACCACCAGCAGGGTGCGGCCCTGTCGTTCGGCCTCGGCGACGCCATGGGCCACCGCCAGGGGGGTGGATATGCCGGCCAGGGGCAGACCGGTAGCCAAGGCCAACCCGCGGGCCGCCGCCAAGCCGATGCGCAGGCCGGTGAAGGCTCCCGGCCCGACGCTCACCGCCAGCAGGTCGAGATCGGCGAAGCCCAGTCCGACCTCGGCCATCACCTCGGCCACCATGGGCATCAATGCCTCGCTCTGACCGCGCGCCATGGGGGTCAGACGGCGCGCCAGCACCCTGCCGTCGGCCCAAAGGGCGGCGGAGCAGGCCGAGGTGGAGGTGTCCATGGCAAGCACGATCATGGGGCGGCTATACTGCCCACGCACAGTAAAGGGAAGTAAGAAGATGTTTCCGCTGGTCCCCGTCACCGAGGCCGAACACGACGTCAGGATCGCCCTGGCCTATGCCACGCCCGACAATTTCACCGCATCCCCGGTCTATGTCCCCACCGCCGGGTGCTGGCTGCACGCCGACGCGGTACCGTTGCTGATACGGGCGGTGGAGTTGGCGCGGCCCCTGGGCCTCGCCTTGCGCATCCTCGACGCCTTCCGCCCGGCCGAGGCGCAATGGGCATTGTGGCATCACACTCCCGATCCCGAATTCCTGGCCGATCCCCGCATCGGCTCCACCCATTCCCGGGGCGTGGCCTTGGACCTGGACCTGATCGACGCGGCCAGCGGCGCGCCCCTCGACATGGGCACCGGATTCGACGCCTTCACGCCGCTGTCCCATCACGGCGTGACCGCAATTCCCGTCGAGGCCCAGCGCAACCGTCTTGCCCTGCTGGGGCTGATGACCGCCGCCGGCTGGGATTTCTATGGCAATGAGTGGTGGCATTATCAGATGTTCGACGCCCGCGCCCGCTATCCGCTGCTGTCGGACGGAGTTCTGGGCGCGCGGCGGATGATGCCCGCCTGATCAGCCCCACAGATAGCCCTGGTCCAAATCCCGCCAGGACGGGCAGCCGATCTGGGTCAGGGTACGCTTGACGTCGGCGGCCAGGATATCGGCGGCCCGCGCCGCTCCCGCCTCGCCCCCTGCCGCCGCGCCGTAATAAAAGGCGCGACCGGCGAAGACGAAATCGGCCCCTCTTGCCCCGGCGCGGATGACGTCCTCGCCCGAGCGGATGCCGCCATCCATGATCAGCACCGCCTCGGACCCCAATTCGGCGCGGATCGCCGCCAGGGCCTCGACGCTGGACGGAGCCGAATCCAGTTGGCGGCCGCCATGGTTGGACACCCAGATGCCGTCGGCGCCGAGATCGAGGGCGCCACGAGCATCGGCGGCATTCAACACGCCCTTGATCACCAGCTTGCCCCGCCACAGGTCGCGCAGCCCCCGCAGATCCTCCCAGGTCAGGTCATCCTTGATCTGGGCCATGATGAAGGCGGCCAGGGTCTGGCCCTGAACCTCGCTGCCATAGCGGGCCAGATTGGGAAAGCCGGGAGAGCCGGAGCGCAGCATGGCCAGCGCCCACAGCGGACAAGACGCTACCTGGGCCAGAAAGCGCGGGCCGGGCCGGAAGGGCAGGATGAAGCGGTTGCGCACATCGCGGCGGCGATCGCCGGCCATGGGCACATCGACGGTCACCACCAGCACCCGGATGCCCGCCGCCCAGGCGCGGGCCAGCAGGTCGCGGTTGATGCGCTCCTGGCGCGAGCAATAGAGCTGGAACCAGGCCTGACCCTCGGCGGCCTCGGCGATCGCTTCCAGGGCGGTGCTGGCCACGGTGCTGGCCACCACCGGGAATTTCAGACGCGCCGCCTGCCGGGCCACCGCCAGATCGGCGCCCGGCCACATCAGATTGCCCATGCCCACCGGCGCCGCCCCAAAGGGCTGGCCATGGATCTGGTCGAACAGCGAGGCCTCGGTGACCGGCTTGCCCCCCCGACACACCCGGGGAGCCAGACGCACCGCCTCGAGGCCCTCGCGGTTACGGCGCAGCCCCCCCTCCTCGCCCGAGCCGCCATCCAGGAAGCCGAAGGCGAAACCGGGCAGCCGCCGCCTCGCCCGCCGGGCCAGATCGCCGATACTCGCCGCGTGTTTCATGCCATGCCCCCCATCAAATGCAGTAATCATCGCCGATGGCGCGCGGCAGGCGCACCAGCAGCTCGCCGCCCAGCAGACCGGCCAAATGGCGCAGATCGGTCAGAATGTCCAGCACCACCGTTTCGGCGCCACCGCCCAGCAACACGCCGCGTCCCATGCCGGCGCCGTGCAGTTCCAGGCCGGAACGGCCGATCTCGTCGATGGCGTCCTGAGGGGGCGACGTCTCCGACCGGGCCGAATAGGTGACCAGATAGGGAATCCCCAATGTGTCGAGCAGGATGGCGGCGTCCATGGCATAGCCGGGACCGCGCGGATCGTCGGGCGGCGGATCGATGAAGACGAAGTTGGGCCGTGGCTCCATGGCGAGGCGGTTGCGCAGGAAGGTGAACCAGTCGTGGCTCCAGAAGCGGGTCCAGCCTCCCTCGCGGTGGCCCTTGGCCGCCTCGATCACCGCCCCGTCCAGATCGTTGATGTCGGCCTCGAAGGCCAGTTTCCGCAAGGCGCCGGCCACCCGGGCGGCCAGCACCCACGATCCCGGATGATGCGAGCCGGCGCCCAGGGCGTCGAACCAGGCGGAGGACGAAAACTCGCCCCGCCGGGCCAGCACCCGGTCCAGGCAATGGGGTGCCGGCACCCGGCCTGAGCCCGAATGGGTGTCGGCGTAGCAAAAGCGAATCTCGTCCTCGTCACGCTCGAGCAACGGCCGGGCGATGCGGGCCAGGGCCGCGCCGAGGATGAACTGATTCCAGATGATGTCGGCGCCGTCCGCGTCCATGCCTTGATCCATCCCGGGTGTTGCGGTGCAGTAAAGCATGGACTCGGGCGCGCGTTAATCAGACATCGTCGTCGTCATCCTTGCCGCCGCACTTATCGTCCCAATACCTGGCCTCGATGGCCCAGGGGCCCTTGGCCGAATCCGCGTCCAGGGCCTTCTTGTCGGCGGGGCTCAGTCTGGAGAAGAAGGTCAGGCCGGTGGCCGCCTCCAGGCTGGCGATGCTGGTGGCGTAATTGGCCAGATCGTATTTGGATTGCGGGGTGCCGGCGCATTTGCGGTATTGGCCGCGATCGGCCTCGTCGGCTTGCGAGAACACGAAGGCGCGGGCCGAAATCCGTCCCTTGACCTCCACCGCCAGAATCTTGAACAGGGCGTGGGGAATGGCCACCGGCACGGTGCCTTCCTTACCGATCACCTCGACCTCGCGCTCGGGCTCGAAGATCGGCCCGGCGATGGTCCAGACGCGTCCGTATTTGTTGGCGGCGGCGATGGCGTAATTCTCCAGGGCCAGCCAGTCGCCCTGATTCATGTCGGCGAATTGGGGCAGGGCGTTGATGAAGGTATGGGTGTTGCAGCCTTCCTGCCACGACAGGCGGTTGGCGTGGCTGCGCGCCGCCATATGGCCACGGTTCCAGGTGGTGGCGAAGCCGCGATAGGAAGGGTCGATGCCCGGTCGGCGGATCTCGGGCTTGTCGGTCCACAGGAATTGGGTTTCGGACAGTTCGTACCATTTGGTGGGACGCTTGGCGCCCTGGGGGTGGATGGGCTTGCCGTCACCGCCCATCAGACCATGCATCTCGTAGGAAACCCATTTGGGCACCCCCTTATAGGGAGAATCCGCCTTGTCGTCGGCGGCGGTCTCGAAGGACGAGGTGAAGGCCCCGTAGGAGAACATCAGGCTGCGGGGCATCGTGGCGAAGCGATCATGCTCGTACCCCGCCGGTACGGCTGATTCGTAGGGAAGCGCCTGAACCCCACCCTGGCTCTTGCAGGCCAGCGGCTCGGCCAAGGCCGGAAGAGTGAGCGCCCACAACAGGACGATGACAGCCAAAAGGCGAGAGAACATATTAGTACTCTGCATCTGCGAATCTCCTGAAATATCAATTTGCATTGAGGTTGCCGAAAGCCTCGTGAGAATGCAATTGATACAGGTTGTATACAGGGGAACTCGCTAACCTTTTGGCTGTCTTTCTATATATCCGTTTACCGCTGCTTGTCAGGCGGCGCGGCGGCCCAGAATGGCTTCAAGATGGGCGAGAACGCTGGCGGCAGTCTCCGGGTGAGCCAGGGCGGCGTCGATGATCGCCTCCACATAACCGGCCTTGTTGCCGCAATCGTATCTGGTGCCCATGAAACGAGCGCCGTGCAGGCTGACCCGGTCCAGAGTGCGGGCGATGCCGTCGGTCAGCTGGATCTCGCCGCCGGCGCCGCGCTCGCGCCGCTCCAGGGCATCGAAGACCGCCGGATCGAGGATGTAGCGGCCGATCACCGACAGGGTCGAGGGCGCCTCGGCGGGCTTGGGCTTTTCCACCATGCCCCGCGCCCGGATCAGGCGGCCCTTCTCCTCGATGACGTCCAGGATGCCGTAGCGGTCCACCTGATCGGCCGGCACGTTCTCGACGGCGATGACATGGCCCCTGGTCTGTTCCCAGACATCCACCAGCTGCTTCAGGCAGCCGGGCTTGCCGAGAATGAGATCGTCGGGCAGCAGCACCGCGAAGGGCTCGTCACCGATCAGTGGCCGGGCGCACAGCACCGCATGGCCGAGGCCGAGGGGGGCGGGCTGGCGCACGGTGGTGATGGTCACGCCCTTGGGGCAGGTGGAACGGGCGATCTCCAGCAATTCGGTCTTGCCGCGCGCCTCCAGCGAGCGTTCGAGATCGGCATGGCGGTCGAAATGGTCGGCCAGCATTTCCTTGCCCTTGGCGGTGACCAGGACGATTTCGGTGATTCCGGCCTCGGCGGCCTCCTCGACCGCGTACTGGATCAGCGGCTTGTCCACCACCGGCAGCAATTCCTTGGGCAACACCTTGGTGGCGGGCAGAACACGGGTGCCCATGCCGGCGACGGGAAGAACGGCTTTGCGGATCATTTGGGGTCACTCTTTCGAAGAGCAATTGGCGATGACCGGGATCATCGCCGCCCCTTGCGGCGGCTTTCAGGCCGGATTGCGGCTGAATTTAGGCATTTTGCCGTCTACCAGGGCCAGCAGGCGCCTCAGGCCGCCACAGCCCAGGCCCAGGGCCTCCAACTGGGCGATGGTGTTGGCCAGGTATTCGCGGCAGGGTCCAGCCTCGCCGCTTCCCTGACGGATCAGGGCGGCCAGGGCGGCATTATCCCTGTCGGCGAAATATTGCGGATGGTCGCGCCGGGCCAGGAAGGTCCAGGCCGACACCCGGCGCCCGTCCTCGAGGGTGACGGGAACGAAGCGCGGCGCGTAGACCCCGGTGACCATCTCACGCCGGTACAGACGATCCATCACCTCGGGCACCAGGGGCGCCGCCACCAGCAGCGCCCGGCCCCGGCACGATCCGCCCCGGTCCAGACCCAGCACCAGACCGGGCCGCTCCGGGGTGCCGCGATAGTGGCTGGACAGGATGCAGAAGGCGCGGTGATAGCCCATCAGCCGGGCGCTGGCCACCTCTTGCGCCTCGAAATCGGGCCGCCACATCAACGAGCCATAGGCGAAGACCCACAGGTCGGTGCCTTGCCTCCAACCCGCTCTCGGAGTACAGGTTGAGTTCCCCTCTGGCCTGGCGGACCGCATGTCCATCCGTCCTCGTTCCCTTCTCGTCATCCTGGCCGGCCTGATCCTGGTTCCGGCCGCCGGCTACGCGTTCTATTGGTTCCACGCGGCGGGGGAATTGCGCAAGGGGGTCGATGCCTTTGCCGCCGCCCGCCGGGCCGAAGGCTGGCGGGTGGAGTTCGCCCAGGGCCGCCTCTTCGGCTTTCCCGGCCGCATCGGCCTGGATCTGGGCGAAACCCGCCTGACCAGCCCGGCCGGGTTCTCCTGGCGAAGCAACGGCCTGAGCATCGTGGTGCCCGGCCTTGATCCGCTGAACCCGCGGCTGGAGCTGGGAACGCAGCACGATCTGGCCATGGGTGAGAGCTGGCGGGGAATCGTCACCGCCGCCTCGACCACGCTGCTTCTGCGTGTGGATGGCGACGGCGACCTGCATTCCTTCGCCTTCGACGCCGTCTCGCCGGTGCTGGAACAGCCGGGCGCCGCGCCGGTCCTGGCCTCGACGCTCTCCGTCACCTATGACTGGCTTAATCCTGCCGCTCCCGGCCACGAGACAGCGTCGGTACGGTTCAGCCTGGGCCTGCGCGACGTCGACGTGGCGGCTTTGGCGGGGCTGCCCCTCGGCCGCCGCTTCGAGACCGTCCAGCTGGAGGGGCGCATCATGGGTAGCATCCCCGAGATCGCGCCCCTGGCCGCCCTGGCCGCCTGGAGCCGGGACGGCGGCATCGTCGAGCTGGACCGCTTCACGGTGGATTGGCCGCCCCTGGCCCTGGAGGGCGACGGCACCCTGGCCTTCGATCATGCCCTGCAGCCGCAGATCGCCACCGTGGCCCGCATCCGCGGCTGGAAGGAGTTCATGGCCCGGCTGGCCCAGGCCGGCCTGATCGAGCCGGGAATGGCCTCGGCGGCGGATTTCCTGCTGGCCATCCTGTCGCGCCCCGACGAGCAGGGGCGTCCGACCCTGACCCTGGCCCTGACCCTGCAGGACGGCTACCTCTATGCCGGTCAGGCCCGGCTGATGCAAGTGCCGCCCCTGCCCATCACCCCCCCAAACCCCGGAGCGCCGCCCTCATGACCAATCTGCCCCGCTCGTCCTTCCAGCCGCCCCTGCGCATGCTGATGGGGCCCGGCCCCTCGGACGTGCATCCGCGCGTCCTGGCGGCCATGGCGCGGCCGACCATCGGCCATCTCGACCCCGCCTTCGTCGGCATGATGGACGAGGTCAAGGTGCTGCTGCAGGCGGCCTTCCGTACCGGGAACGCCCTGACCCTGCCCATCTCCGGCCCCGGTTCGGCGGGTATGGAATGCTGCTTCGCCAACCTGATCGAGGCGGGCGACACCGTCATCGTCTGCGTCAACGGCGTGTTCGGCGGCCGCATGAAGGAGAATGCCGAGCGCTGCGGCGCCAAGGTGGTGCTGGTCGAGGACGAATGGGGCAAGCCGGTGGACCCGGCCAAGGCCGAGGCGGCGCTGAAGGCCCATCCCGGCGCCAAGGCCCTGGCCTTCGTCCATGCCGAGACCTCCACCGGAGTGGCATCCGACGCGGACGCGCTCTGCGCCCTGGCCCGCGCCCATGGCGCCCTGTCCATCGTCGATACCGTCACCTCCCTGGGCGGCATTCCGGTGCTGTTGGATCAATGGGGCGCCGACGGCGTCTATTCCGGCAGCCAGAAATGCCTGTCCTGTGCTCCGGGCCTGTCGCCGGTCAGTTTCTCGGAGCGGGCCGTCGGGGTGCTGAGATCCCGCAAGACCAAGGTGCAAAGCTGGTTCCTCGATCTGTCGCTGCTGACCGCCTATTGGGGCGGCGGCGCCAAGCGCGCCTATCACCACACCGCCCCGGTCAACGCCCTTTATGGCCTGCACGAAGTCCTGCTGATGCTGCACGAGGAGGGGCTGGAGGCGGCCTGGGCCCGCCATGGCGCCATGCACGACGCCCTCAAGGCCGGTCTCGAGGCCATGGGTCTCGGCCTGTTGGTGACGCCCTCGGCGCGGCTGCCCCAGCTCAACGCCGTCCTCGTCCCCGAAGGCGTCGACGAGGCGGCGATCCGCGCCCAATTGCTGGCCCGCTTCGGCCTGGAGATCGGCGCCGGCCTCGGCAGCCTGGCCGGCAAGGTCTGGCGCATCGGCCTGATGGGCCAGAGCGCCACGCCCAAGCACGTCATGGCCTGCCTCGGCGCCCTGGAAAGCGTCCTGGCCGGCAGGGTCGCGGCGGGCGCCGGCCCGGCGGCGGCGGCCAGGAGCCTGTTCGGCTGATCCCCTTGGCATTCCCTGCTCTGTTGCGGGGGGCTGCAAGCCATGTCATCCTTCGCCCCATTCGGGAGAAGCGCCCCCAGCCGGGAGAAGCGCCCCGGCCGGAAGAAGCGCATTGCGGCATCGCCCTCGTGGGGAAAACATCATCCGGTTCGACAGCGTCGGCCTGCGCTACGGTCTTGGACCGGAGGTGCTGCAGGACGTCTCGTTCAAGCTGCCGGCCGGTTCGTTCCACTTCCTGACCGGGCCATCGGGCGCCGGCAAATCGTCGTTGCTGCGCCTGATGTATCTGGGCCTGCGCCCGACCCGCGGCCGTGTCGTCCTGTTCGACCGCGACATCGCCGCCACCAAGCGCTACGAACTGCCGGCGCTGCGGCGGCGCATCGGCGTGGTGTTCCAGGATTTCCGCCTGCTCGACCATATGACCGCGCTGGACAACGTCGCCTTGCCGCTGCGGGTGCGCGTCGTCAAGGAATCCGAGATCAAGCGTCACGTGCCGGAATTGCTGTCCTGGGTGGGGCTGGCCGATCACCTGGGCGCCAAGCCCTCCACCTTGTCGGGCGGCCAAAAGCAGCGCGTCGCCATCGCCCGGGCGGTCATCGGCCGGCCCGACCTGCTGCTGGCCGACGAGCCCACCGGCAATGTGGACGACCATATCGCCATGCGGCTGATGTACCTGTTCGAGGAGCTCAACAAGCTGGGAACCACCATCGTGGTTGCCACCCATAACGAGTTGCTGGTCCAGCGCTTCGCCCATCTGCCTCGCCTGCATATCGAGCACGGCATGGTCACCACCTTGCGCGAGGCGACACCTCCCGACGGGGAATCCGAGTGATGTTCCGCCGGCGCCATTCCGACCTGCCCCTGGCCGGCGACGCCACCTCGCGCTTCCTGCCCTGGCTGGTGGCGCTGATGGTGTTCCTGTCCTCCATGGCGGTGGCCGGGGCCTTCGTCATCGGCGCGGTGATCGACCGCTGGGACCATGACGTTTCCGGCACCCTGACGGTGCAGGTGATTCCCGCCGGCGGCGAACATGGCGACGCCGTCACCGACGAGCGGGTCCACGTCGCCGTCGAGGTGATGCGCAAGGTTCCCGGTGTGCTGGCGGTCAAGGCCTTCGACAAGAAGCGCACCCTGGCCCTCCTGGAGCCCTGGCTGGGCAGCACCGAGGTGGTCCAGGACATGCCGCTGCCTCGCCTGATCGACGTCACCATCGATCCCGAAGCCACCATCGATCTGGGCGAAGTGGCGGCGCGCCTGTCCCGGGCCGTGCCGGGCGCCTCCCTGGACGACCACCGGGTGTGGCTGTCGCGGCTGGTCAATCTGTCGCGCACCATGCAATGGCTGGCGGTGGTGGTGGTGATCCTGATCGGCATCGTCACCTCGGCCACCGTGGTCTATGCCACCCGCACCGGCATGGCGGTGCATCACGGGATCATCGAGGTGCTGCACCTGATCGGCGCCCATGACGATTACATCGCCCGGCAATTCGCCGATCGCGCCTTCGCGCTGGGCATCACCGGCGGGCTGATGGGCCTGGCCCTGGTGGTGCCGGCATTATCGGCCATCGGCTGGGCGGCCAAGCGCCTGGAAGGCGGCTTCCTGCCCAGCCTGGGCCTGCCCGTCCTCGGCTACGTGGCCATCGGGATGCTGCCGTTGCTGGCCGCCGGTCTGGCCATGCTGACGGCGCGACTCACCGTCCACGGCACCTTGTCGCGGATGCCATGAGCGGGGCAAGCCTGCGCCGGGCGGCCATCGCCGCCATGGTCGTCCTGGGAACCCTGCTGGGGGCCTGGGGCGGCGGATTGCTGTGGTTCGCCACCGATCTGGGCACCAAGGCCGGAGAGGGTGAGGGCGTCACCGACGCCCTGGTGGTGCTGACCGGCGGCAGCGAGCGGCTGGCCACCGGCCTGGCCCTGCTGGAGGCCGGCAAGGGCCGCCGCCTGTTCGTCTCGGGCGTGCACAAGGGCGTCGATCTGGCCGATCTGCTGCGCCGCGCCCATGTGGCGCCGGCTCTGGCGCAATGCTGCATCGTGCTCGGCCATGCCGCCGACGACACCATCGGCAATGCCGCCGAGACCGCCGCCTGGATGGATGCCGAGCACTTCACCTCGCTGCGGCTGGTGACGGCGGCCTACCACATGCGCCGCGCCACGCTGGAATTCCGCCGCGCCATGCCCGGCACCATCATCGTCGTCCACCCGGTCTTCCCCGACGCTTTCAAGAAGGACCAGTGGTGGCGCTGGCCGGGCACCGCCCATCTTCTGGCGGTGGAATACAGCAAATATCTGGCGGCATTGGTCCGTCCACTGTTTACTCCACCGCAATCGTCGCCAGAGAAGCCTTTGGCCGACAAGCCCCTGGCCGAGAGGAAATCGTGACCGTTCTGCGCTCCGCCCTGTTCATCGCCTTCATCTGGGTCTGGACCCTGGTGCTGTCCCTCCTCTATCTGCCGCTGCTGGCCCTGCCGCGCCGGGCCATGCGGCCGGCGGTCAAGCTGTGGCTGACCGGAGTGCTGGGGGCGCTCAGGGTGATCGCCGGGCTGGCCTGGGAGCTGAGGGGCGCCGAGAATGTTCCGGCCGGGCCGCTGATCATCGCCTCCAAGCATCAATCGGCCTTCGAGACCTTCGTGTTTCACCTGCTGTTGAGCGATCCCGCCTATATCCTCAAGCGCGAGCTGCTGTGGATACCTTTTTTCGGCTGGTATCTGGGCAAGAGCGGCGTCATCGCCATCGACCGTTCCGCCGGCACCAAGGCCCTGAAGGCCATGGTCAAGGGCGCCGAGGACGCAGTGGCCCAAGGCCGCCCGGTGGTGATCTTCCCCGAAGGCACCCGCGCCGCCCCCGGCGCCAAGCTGCCCTACCATTCCGGCGTGGCCATGCTGTATGGCGCGCTGAAGGTGCCGGTCGTGCCTATCGCCTTGAATTCAGGGCTTTTCTGGCGCCGCCGCGGCTTTGCCAAGAAGCCGGGAACCCTGACCATCGAGGCCCTGCCCGCCATCCTTCCCGGCATGGATCGCAAGGCCTTCATGGCCGAGCTGGAAAGCCGCATCGAGACCGCCAGCGACCGCCTGGTGGCCGAAGCCCGGCAGCGCGATTCCAGCCTCTGACGCTCTACGCCCAACGGGTGGGAAAGCCCCGCCCGCTGTGGATAAGCCTGTGGATCGGCGCAGAGCCCGAATCCGCCCCCACCCCCC
>JACQAD010000298.1 GCA_016195125.1 Magnetospirillum sp. | reverse complement strand
TCGTCCGCCTGATCGAGGATGCCGAGGCCAAGACCGCCGGAAATTCAGCCCTGACCCTGCTGCTGGCCCTGTCCTATGGCGCCCGCCAGGAAATCGTCGAGGCCACCAAGGCAATGGCCCGTGAAGTCGCGGCGGGACGTCTGTCACCCGACGACATCGACGAAGAAGCCATCGGGGCCAGGCTTTTTACCGCAGGCATTCCCGATCCCGACCTCATCATCCGTACCAGCGGTGAGCAGAGGATCAGTAATTTTCTGTTGTGGCAAAGCGCCTATGCCGAACTGGTCTTCATCGACACCCTGTGGCCTGATTTCGGCCGCCCGGAGCTCGAGGCGGCCATTGACGACTTCCATGGCCGGGATCGCCGCTATGGCACGGCCCGGTGAGTCCTAAGTGCTGAAAACCCGAGCCCTCTCCGCCATCATCATGGCTCCCCCCGCGCTGTTGGCGGCATGGGCCGGGGGCTACGCCTTCGGCGCCATGATCGCCCTTGCCGCCGGTCTGATGTGCTGGGAATGGCACCGGATGATGAATGGCGGGTTCGGCCTGTCGGGTCGAATCGCCGCGATCGGCTGCGCGATCGCCTCACTGCTTGCCGTGACCCGTCCTGATTTCGGGCTGTCCATGACGGCCTTGGCGGCGCTCAGCTCCTTCGGTCTGGGAGGCGAGGACCGTTCCGGCCGCGTCTGGGGCGCCTTTGGGGCCATCTATGCCGGTTTGCCCTCGGTGGTCATGGTCTGGCTGCGTGCCAATCCCTCCGGCGGTGATGCCATCATCTGGTGGCTGTTGCTGGTGGTCTGGGCCACGGATATCGGTGCCTATGCCTTTGGCCGTCTGATCGGCGGCCCCTTGCTGATGCCAAACGTCAGCCCGAAGAAGACCTGGGCCGGCCTGATCGGTGGTATGATCTCGGCGGCCTTGGCTGGCCTCGCCGTTTCCGCGACCGTCGGAGCCGGACAGGGAGCGGCGATCCTGATCGCCGGTGCCGGCATCGCCGTGGTGGCCCAAATCGGTGATCTGTTCGAGTCCTGGGTGAAGCGGCGTTGCAACGTCAAGGATTCAAGCAATATCATTCCGGGCCATGGCGGGGTTCTTGACCGCGTCGATGGTCTGCTGACCGCCGCGCTGGCCGTGGCGATAATGACTCTGATGACCGGCAGATCGGTTCTCGAATGGCAATGAAGGATATGCGATGAGCGGGCGGCGCGGTGTCACCATTCTGGGCTCGACGGGGTCCATCGGTTGCAACACGGTGGATCTGGTCGAGCGTCGCCCGGATCTCTATCGGGTCGAGGCCCTGGTTGCCAACTCGCGGGTTGACATCCTGGCCGGGCAGGCCAAGAAGCTGAAGGCCAAGCTGGCGGTGGTCGCCGATGAGGGCGCCTATGGAGCCCTCAAGGCGGCCCTGGCCGGCACCGGCATCGAGGTTGCCGCCGGTGCCAAGGCGGTGGTCGCCGCCGCCGAACGGCCCGCCGATTGGGTGATGGCCGCCATCGTCGGCGCCGCCGGTCTGGCTCCGACCCTGGCGGCGGTTCGCCGGGGCGCCGTGGTCGGTCTGGCCAACAAGGAATGCCTGGTCTGTGCCGGTCAGCTGATGATGGCCGAGGTGGAAAAGCACGGCGCCACCCTGTTGCCGGTGGATTCCGAGCATTCCGCCATCTTCCAGGTGTTCGAGGCCGACCAGCACGACAAGATCGAGAAGATCATTCTGACCGCCTCGGGCGGGCCGTTCCGCACCAAGACCCGTGAATTCATGGCCGACGTCACCCCGGAGCAGGCGGTGGCCCATCCCAACTGGTCCATGGGCGCCAAGATTTCGGTGGATTCAGCCTCCATGTTCAACAAGGGCCTGGAACTGATCGAGGCCCATCATTTGTTCGCCATGCCGGAGGATCGCATCGACATCGTGGTGCACCCCCAGTCGGTCATTCACTCGCTGGTCGCCTATGTGGACGGTTCGGTGCTGGCGCAGCTGGGGTCACCCGACATGCGCACGCCCATCGCCTATGCCCTGGGCTGGCCCAACCGGATCGAGGCGCCGGCCCCCAAGCTGGATCTGGCCGCCATCGCCACCCTGACCTTCGAGGCGCCGGACGAGACCCGCTTCCCCTCCCTGCGTCTGGCGCGCAGCGCGCTCAAGGCCGGCGGGTCGGCGGCTGCCGTGCTCAATGCCGCCAATGAGGTGGCGGTGGCCGCCTTCCTGGGGCGGCGCATCGGCTTCCTCGATATCGCTGCCGTGGTCGAGCAGACCGTCGAGGATGTCGAGCATTGCCAGTTAGGCAGCATTGAAGACGTCCTGGCCCAGGACGGCGTGGCGCGGAAATATGCCGCCGCCCTTATCGAGAACGGTCGCTGAGACCTGGAGCATCATGGAACTTTCCTCACTTCTCAATAGCGTGGTCCACGGCGTCTGGTACTACGTGGTGATCTTCCTGGTCATCCTGACCGTGGTGGTGTTCGTCCATGAATTGGGCCACTTCCTGGTGGCGCGGTGGAACGGGGTGAAGGTCGAGGTCTTCTCCATTGGCTTCGGGCCTGAACTCTGGGGCCGGACTGCGGCCTCCGGGACGCGCTGGCGCATCAGCCTCCTGCCATTGGGTGGTTACGTGAAGATGTTCGGCGATGCCGATGCCGCTTCAGCCACCTCCAGCGACCAGCCCATGTCCGAGGAGGAGCGGGCGGTGGCCTTTTGCCACAAGCGGGTGGGACAACGCGCGGCCATCGTCGTCGCCGGCCCGGCGGCCAATTTCATTTTCGCCATCGCCGGTCTGGCCATCATGTTCATGGTGCTGGGCCAGCCGGTCACCGAGCCGGTCATCGGCACGGTCTATCCGGGTACCGCCGCCGAGGATGCGGGGCTGAGGGCCGGTGACCGCGTCACCGCCATCAACAATAAGCCGGTGGAGCGCTTCCAGGATATCCAGCGTATCGTCCGTCTGGAGATCGAGCATCCGCTTGATCTGACCATTCTCCGGGACGGGCAAAGCCTGACCATCGCCGCCAAGCCTCGGGTCATCAACCGCAAGGGCGTCTTCGGCGATATGGAGAAGGTGCCGGTCCTTGGGATCAGCGCCGATCAGGGCAAGACCACGGTCCTGAAGCATGGCCCGGTCAGCGCCCTGGGCGAAGCCCTGCACGAAACCGAGACCATGGTGCGATCGACTTTCGTCGGCATTGGCCAGATGATTAATGGGACGCGTGACACCGATGAACTGGGCGGTCCCATCAGGATTGCCAAGGGAGCGGGAGAGGCGGCTCAACTCGGACTGGCCAGCGTTGTCTTCTACACTATTTTGTTATCTCTCAATCTGGGCCTCATCAACCTTTTCCCAATTCCGATTCTGGACGGTGGACATCTTCTGTTTTACACCTTTGAAGCCATTCTCGGCCGCCCGTTGGGCGATAAGGCGCAAGAATATGGTTTCCGAATCGGGCTGTTTCTGGTATTGGCCTTGATGGTCTTCGCTACCCGCAACGACCTTGTCTCGCTGCCGGTTTGGGATATGGTGAAGCGGCTGTTTTCGTGACCCGAGTCCCTGAAACGGTATAGCGGACTCGAAGGGGGGGGCCTGGATGCGTTTCGTGCTTTGGACCGCTGTGGTACTGGGCCTCATGGCCGGTATGGCGCCGGCGTACGCCCAGGAGGGCGGTCGCATCCGCTCCATCTCGATTCAAGGCACCCAGCGCATCGAGGTGGAGACGGTCAAGTCTTATATGACCGTGGCCGAAGGCGATCCCTACGACAGCGACCGCGTCAATCGCTCCTTGAAGGCCCTGTACAACACCGGCCTGTTCGCCGACGTGGCCATCCGCCGCGACGGTGATCAATTACTGGTCCGCGTCGTCGAAAATCCGATCATCAATCGCATCGCCTTCGAGGGCAACAAGCGCATCAAGGACGAGCAATTGCAGGCCGAAGCCCAGCTTCGCGCCCGCACCGTCTATACCCGGACCAAGGTTCAGGCCGACGTCAAGCGTATCCTCGAACTCTATCGCCGCAGCGGCCGCTTCGCGGCGACGGTCGCGCCGAAGATCATTCAGCTCGACCAGAATCGCGTCGATCTGGTCTATGAGATCAGCGAGGGGCAACCCACCTATGTGCGTCGCATCTCCTTCGTCGGCAATCATCGTTATGACGAAAGCCGCCTGCGCGAGGTGCTGCAAACCAAGGAGGAGCGCTGGTATCGTTTTTTGAGCTCCGACGATACCTATGACCCCGACCGCGTCACCTATGACCGTGAATTGCTGCGCCGCTATTATCTGAAGCAGGGCTTCGCCGATTTCCGCGTCTCCTCGGCCATCGCCGAATTGACGCCGTCTCGTGAAGGCTTCTTCATCACCTACACAATCGACGAAGGCGAGCGCTATAAGTTCGGTGCGTCGACCATCAACGCCGCCCTTAAGGATCTGAAGGCCGAGGATCTGCAGCCCCTGCTGGTGAGCCAGCCGGGCGATTGGTACAACGCCGATCTGGTCGAGAATATCGTCCAGAAGCTGACCGATGCCGTCGGCACCAAAGGTTATGCCTTCGTGGAT
>JACQAD010000297.1 GCA_016195125.1 Magnetospirillum sp. | reverse complement strand
GGCTGGCGGTGGAACTGGTGGCCGGCACCGAGGACAACGTCAAGATCACCACCGCGGCCGATCTGGAGCGGGCCCAACGCCTGTTCGACGGCCCCGGCGAAGTGCGCTCGGCCTCGGGCTATGACGTTCACCGCTTTGATCCGGCCAAGAATTCCGTGTGGCTCTGCGGGGTGGAGATTCCCCACGAATCGGGCCTGCTCGGCCATTCCGACGCCGATGTGGCGCTTCACGCCCTGACCGACGCAGTGCTCGGCGCCATTGCCGCCGGCGACATCGGCCGCCATTTCCCTCCAAGCGACAGCAAATGGAAGGGCGCGGCCTCGGACCAGTTCCTCGCCCATGCCGCTTCCCTGGTCAAGGCCAAGGGTGGACGCATCGTCAATGTGGATGTGACGATCATCTGCGAGCAGCCCAAGGTCGGGCCGCATCGGGCCACCATGTCGGCCAGACTGGCTGAAATACTGGGGATCAGCCAGGATCGGGTCAGCGTCAAGGCCACCACCACCGAGGGGCTGGGCTTTACCGGCCGCAGCGAGGGTATCGCCGCCCAGGCCATGGCCTCGGTGTGGCTGCCACGCTGAATCAGGTTGGTGAGGACTCTCCCCTGACCCAGTCCAGATAGGCCGGGTTGCCATCGCTGATGGGTAAGGCCACCACGCAGGGGCATTCATAGGAGTGCAATTCCCGCACCCTGTCCATCACGGCCGGAACCTGCTCGGAGCGGGTCTTGCAGATCAGGACCGCCTCCGCCTCTTCCTGAATCTTGCCGTCCCACCAATACAGGGAGGTGACGCCGTCGAGGACGTTGGCACAGGCGACCAGCCGGGCCTCCACCAGGGAGCGGGCCAGGGCAACCGCCTCTCCCCGATTGGGGGCGGTGACGTAAATCATGTGTATAGTCAAACCATTACCCCTCATTTCTCAGAAAAGTGGGGCGCATCCCACGGCAATTGGGACCGCCCCACGAGTCTATACGGGTCAGCCCGGAAAGAGGAGATCGCTCCGAGAGCCCTAACCGGTCGCGTACAACGGCACGGCCAACCGATGATCCGCATATATGAATTCGGTAAATGGATTTCGATACCCCGTCGTGACAAATCATCCCGCAGTCAACTGCGTTCGCAGGCGATGCTTGTATCCCTGAGCAGACGCTCCAGAGCGATCGCCGCCTCCTCATTCCCTGAAGCCGTGGCAACATCATGATTTGGCAGGGCAAACAACTTCCGCAGTTGCAAGCGCAGCCCTTCGCCGAGCAAGTCATCGACCTCGACCGCCAAGGCCCGGGTGTGCTTTTCAAGCCAATCGTCCAGAAACGGGCTCTCGGGCCAATCCGGCCGCTTGATGTAGAGAACGGGAATACCGGCCAAGGCCGCCTCGGTGAACGTCCCGTAGCCGGGCTTGGTCACCACCACGTCCACGGAGGCCAGCAGATCGGAAAAAGCCATGCCGGCGGCGGCCACGGGGAGCAGATCCACCCTTCCTTCGGGGATGGGGCCGGTGCAGAACCACCGCCAGCCCTCCATCACCGGCCAAAGTTCCGCCGGAAAATCATGGTCAATGCCGCCAAAGGCAATCAAACCCAGGCGTTCTCCGGCCCCGGTCAGGCCAAGATGCTGGCGGAGTTCACAATGCCGGTCACGGCCTCGGCGGGCCACAACGCCGATATCGACCACATTCTTGATGCTGGGCATGGCCATGGCCGGCGTCACGCGCAGGAAGGTGTGGGCGGAATTATAGGCCGCCGCCATCTGGGCGCCGATGCGCCCGGCCTCCGGCAGATGGCCAAGATAGTGCCGGTATATGTCGGCCCATTGCAGGGAACTGAGCGCCACCACGGGAATGCCGACCTCGGCGGCCGCGGCAATGGTGACATAAGGGATGTTGGCCAGGACGAGGTCGGGACCGGCGACTCGCAACCGTTCGGCCTCGCGCCGCACCAGGCCGGGCCAGTCGGCATGGAATTCCCGGTAGGACTTGGCAGAGGCCTCCACATCGATACGGGTCGCCGACACCATCTTCAGACCGAAATCCGGGATCTCCTCCACCTGCTCGAAATCGCTGCCGTAGCGTTCCTCCAGAAACGACCGGGGAAGACTGGTCTGGATGGTCAGGCGCAAATGCGGGCACCTGCGGCGCAGGGCGTCGATCACCGGGGCGGTCATGGCGGCATGGCCGAAGCCGTGGGGGCTGAGTGCCAGCCAGAGATGACGCCTTTGAACGGATTGGCTCATCAGGGCTTATTTCGCTTCATCATCGTGAACGTCCGTCACCATATCCGTTTCCGTCTTGCCGGGCGAGCGCCGCCGGGGCTACCCTTTCATCTCCAGACTCGCGAAGGAACGCCCCATGGATCTCGCTACCCGTTATCTCGGTCTGAACCTCAAGAATCCCCTGGTGGTTTCGGCTTCGCCATTGGCGCTCGACCTCGGCAATTGCCGCAAGCTCGAGGATTGCGGGGCTGCCGCTATCGTGCTGCCCTCCATCTTCCAGGAGGATATCGAGAACGAAATCGACGAGATCGAACGTCTCGTCTGTGAAGGCAATTCAGAGGCCTTCTCCTATTTCCCGTCCAGCATCAGCGCCAATGCCGGTCCCAAGAACTATCTGGAACTGATCCGCAAGACCCGCGCCGCCCTGGACATTCCGGTCATCGCCAGCCTGAACGGCACGACCAGGACCGGCTGGACCGATTATGCCAAACAGATCGAGGAAGCCGGGGCGCAGGCCATCGAACTCAACGTCTACCTGCTGCCCACCGACATCGCCTTGTCCGGGGCCGAGGTCGAGGCCCGCTATCTGGACATCCTCGACGTGGTCAAGCAAACCGTTGCCATCCCGGTTTCCATGAAACTCAGCCCCTATTTCAGCTCGGTCGGCCATATGGCCAAGAGCCTGGATGAGGCCGGCGCCGACGGCCTGGTGCTGTTCAACCGCTTCTATCAGCCGGACATCGATCTGGAAGAACTGACCCTGGTGCGCGACCTCAAGCTCAGCCACAAGGGCGAGATCCGCTTGCCGTTGCTGTGGATTGCCACTCTGGCCGGCAAGGTGAAGGCCTCCCTCGCCGCCAGTTCCGGCGTCCAGACCGCCGCCGAGGTGGTGAAGTACCTGTTCGTCGGCGCCGACGTGGTCATGACCACCTCGGCCCTGCTCCGTCACGGTGTCGATTACATGAAGACCCTGCATGACGGGCTGATCGCCGAACTGACCGAGCGGGAGGCCAACTCGGTGGCCGACATCCGCGGCAAGATGAGCCGGGGCGCCACCAGCGACCTTGCCGCCTATGACCGCGTCAATTACATCCGCATCCTGCGGGGCGGCGCTTACAACGCCTGATCCCTCCGCCTTTTATGCGATCTTCGGCCATGGCCCGGTTGGAAACGACCGGGCCATATTCATGGCGAAACCAGAATGAGTCCAAGTCTTGCATTTGACCAAAGTCAAACTGTATATATGACATACATATATCTAACGGCTGGATAACATTCTATGAGCGAGCCCACCCAGAAAACGTTCTGCCTCATCCGACGGACAACCCGCTTCCTGGCCGTGCTGCTCGCCGGAGGCCTGATCGTCGCCACGGTGCTTGCCTGGAGCATCATTGGCATCACCACCATGCTGAGCGGCTGACCCCCTCTCCAAAAACGAACGACCCGGCTCAAATCCATGAGCCGGGCCGTTGTAATTTGGTCGGAGCGACAGGATTCGAACCTGCGACCCCCAGTCCCCCAGACTGATGCGCTACCGGGCTGCGCTACGCTCCG
>JACQAD010000296.1 GCA_016195125.1 Magnetospirillum sp. | reverse complement strand
GGCACAGAGGAAAAGAGAAATAGTTTTGTTTCTCTGTGCCTTCTCTGTGTCTCTGTGTCTCTGTGGTTCAAACCCCTTTGGACCAAGGCTCAGTCGTGGACGATCGCCCTCCGCCACCGCGCCCCCCTCCTGGACAAAGCCGTCACCAAACTCGAATCCATCGCCCACGGCCTCTCCCAGCACGCCGACATCTGGCGCGAAGCCCTGGCCGCCGACAAGCTCCGCCCCAAGCTCGGGCCGCTGGGCGAGGCGGAGATGGCCTTCCTGCCCGCCGCCCTGGAGATCTCGGAACGCCCCGCTTCGACCACGGCGCGCATCATCGCGCTGACCCTGTGCGCCTTCTTCGCCGGCTCCATCGCCTGGGCCAGCATCGGCGAGCTCGATATCGTCGCCGTGGCCAGCGGCAAGCTGGCCTCCTTGGACTCCGAACTGGCCCGCAAGCGTGCCGAGCTCAAGACCACCAGCGCCGATATGCGGCCTGCAACAGGCCAATTATCCCGGAGGGCGGATCGGCTACGCCAACACCTATACCCCGATCTACAAAAGCGACCGGCGCCCGGGGAGGCCATTGCCCATTCTGGATGACTATGAGCCGGAAAACGCGCTCGGATAGCGATACGCCAGAACTGCTTTGGCTGGAAGACCATGCGCTCGGTTCGCTTGCGGTCCTCAGTCCGCAGAACGTCGCAGGGGAGCAGCAGGCTGCCCCACCGAGCTGGCCGACCGCGCCATCGTCTCGACCACCACCGTCGCCGACATCGAACGCGGCGACGTCAGTCCTCGCGTCTCGACGCTGGAGGCCATCATCCGGGTGCTGGAAAGCGCCGGCATCGAATTCCTGCGCCCCGACAGAGAGGGCCGGGGCCAGGGTGTGCGGCTGATGGTGGTTCCTGTGGAGGGACGCAAGCCGAAGAGAATCTGATTCCGTGGAATGCCCGAAAGTTTCTCGTTGACAAAGGAACGTAAAGTGAACTAAGTGATTTTATCACCACCCGAATTGTGCCCGGAGTTTGCCGCCATGACGTTGTGCCGCACCTTGCTGCAACTGATGGCGCTGGGGTCATTTGTAATCTTGGCAGAAGTCAGCTCAGCCCAAGCAGAAGAGGCCCCGGAACCCAAGCGCTGCCCACCGGTCTACGGCACCTGGCGGACCACCCATGTGGCCGACCGGTTCGGAAGTTTCGAGGAGCTTGATCCTCCCAAGGGCCGCCGCCGGGAACTGATGGAAGCCCGGATTGACGAACACAAAGCCGTCCTTATCTGGAACAGCAAGCGCCAACCGGTCACCGAGGGGAGGAAAAAGCGGACATTCAAGCGTATCTACCGCTATGAGCAAACGCCCAACCACTTTAGCGGGGTCAATCAGGATAGGCAATACGTTGAGATTCATACAAATTTTGACATGGGAACACCCTATCCCGACAATAAATGCTACCTGCTAATAGGGGCATTCCCAAAAATTGACTCAACAGAATATTTTCTAACCCACGCCCTTATGCTCAAAGTCAAATAGCCATTCGGCATTCAGGCATTTCCTGCCCCCAGGCCCGCCCCTCCCGGAGCGGGCTTTTTTCTTTGCAACCCGGAGAACCATCATGCCCGACATCACCCGCCATTCCGCCATGCCCCCGACCAAGCTTTCGCCACAGGCTTACACCAGCGCGGTCGCCAACCATTTGAAGACCTTTGAGGGCGCTGTGCCTCGCATTTATACAGACGACTACGGCATCCCCACCATGGGCAGCGGCGTCGCCCTGGCCGTGCGTAATGGCAGTGGCAGTTACACGCTGCGCGATCTCGGCACCATTGGCGGCGAGATCAGCGGCGACCCCGCCAAGCCCTATCGCTTCACCCCAACGGAAACCAAACTGCTCAACGACACCGTGGGCAAACTGAATGATCCTAAACTCGATCCAGATGCACAAAAGCGGGAAGCAAAGGCGCTCATCCCCGAGTATAAGCCGGGCACCGAGAGCGCCGACAAGAACAAGTTCGGCTTCACCTTGAGCGACGAGCGCATCACCAAACAGGCGGAAACCGCCTGGGCCGAGCATCGCGAGCGCGCCTTCGACACCGTCCGACAGCAGGCCGACAAACGCGGCTGGTCCAAGGAGGAAACCGATTCCTATATCGAATCCCTGAAGGGCTCGTCGCAGGAAGTCGCTCTGACCTCCATGGCCTTCAACGCAGTGCGTGCGCCCAAGGCGACGGGAGCCATGCTGGACAATGATCCGGCTACCATGCGCAAAGAGATCCTTTACAACTCCAATGCCGACGAAAGCCGGGGCATCGCCAATCGTCGTCGGGCCGAGGCCGATCTGGCCACTGGCTCACCTTCGAACTGGAGTGAGGCAGACCAGAGAAAGTGGCAGGGAGTCGAGAACTCCCCCTCCGCCAAGGCATATCGCAAAGCCTACCCCAATGCATTTTCCGACAAGACTTCCAGCCTCACCCCCGAGGAGGCCGAGGCCCAGGGCATGACGGCCGGTCAATATCTGGTGGCCAAGCAGATGGAGCGGGACGCCCAGAAGGATGCCGGCCGCACACCTTCTCCGACACCGGGCACCCAAGTCGCTGCCCTCGACAATCCCGACGTCAAGACCGATTGGGTCGAACCGACCGGGCAGGCCAAGCCGGGCGGCAACCTCCTGGACACCGCCAACCAGACCGGAGGCCTGGCCAACGAGGCGGAGGAGACCCAGAAGGCCGCCGATCAGGTCAAGGACGAGGGTGCCACGGAACAAACGGCCAACATCGACTCCCGCATCCAGGCCATGCGCGAGATGGCGGCCCAGCCCATCGACCATCCGGGCAAGTCCGCCCTACTCAAACCCGTGGACAAGTGGACCGAGTCCGAGATGAAGGACGTGCTGAACTCCGCTCAGGGCGACTTCACCGGCTGGCAATCGGGCGATCCCTTGAAGGCCCGCATGTACGAGGCGGTGCAGGACTGGCACACCAACACCTATGGCGATGGCGAGCAGAAATTCTCCGGCGGTAAGCCGCTGGAGCCTTCACCCATCAAGCCGCTGAACATCGTGGCCATGCCCCACACCACGCCCCAGGGCGAGGATCTGTGGAAAGCCTCCTCCCGCATGGGCGACAAGCTCGGGACCATCGCCGAGACCGACGGCTACGGCGCCGGGGTCAAGGCCATGCAGCGCGGCATCAACATGGTGAACGAAGCCGCTGGCCAGCCGGAACGCTCCCTCGCCTGGGGCGATTACACCCCGCAGGAGGCTCTGAAGGTGGACGGCGAATACGGCCCCAAGACCGATTTCGCGCTGAAAGACACCCTGGCCCGCCACGGCATGCCCAAGGCCGGCAAGGCCGATGGCCTGGACCAGGGTACCCGGGACATCTTCGGCCCGCTTTATGGCGGCTCGGACGCGCCTAACGGCGTGCTGCAGGAAACGCTGAACAAGGTAGGCGGCAACAGCATCGAAGGCTGGCAGGATCTGAAAGTGGACGACTGGATCGGGCCGAAGACCACCGACGCCTTCGCCCAGGTGATGGACCAGGGCGATCCGGAAGACTTCACCCGCGGCTTCGGCCAGGGACTCGGGCTGCTGTAGGCGCTCAAGCCACGCCGAGAATCCAACCCTCAACGCCCGCCACGGCTTTTTCGGGTGGGGTCAACGAGGGCATAAAGGCCGCCGCCAGCCCCCCATCGCTATCCGCGCGGTTCATCCAGGCGGCGGCGCAATAGGCGTCATGCTGGTGGGCATCGCGGTTCCCCTGGGGGAAGCCGTGCTTCCACAGCGCCGGATAGATTTCTGCGATCACCGAGCGGCCGGGGACCGGCTCCCAGCCATCGAACGGCCAGAACCGGACCTTCGCCCCCAGCCGGCGACGCAGGAACAGCAGCCAGGGCAGCCCGGCATGAGTGGATTTGGCCACCTGACCGGTGACGTCGAAATGGAACACCGACTTGGCGCCCTTGCTCCGCTCCTCGCACAGCCGCCGCCAGCGAGGATGGCCGGTCCGCGCCGCCCCGTTACCGCAAACGCCCTCTCGTACGAAGTCCACGTAGGTAGCGCGCTCATCGGTCGGCCAATGCACCTGGAAATCCTCCAGGAAGGACTCCCAGTCGGGCCGCAGGCCATGGACCTCAAAATAGCGCAGCGGAAAGGAGAAGCCGTGATCGATCCCCACCAGGGTCGGCACATCCTCGTCCAACACCTCGGCCAGCCAGTGGGCAAGGCCCCGCCGCGTCCAGTACTTGCGCGGACTGGGCGGCGGAGGAACCTCCACCGGCTCGGCACCACCCTCGGACAGGTAGACCCGCAGCCCCTTCAGACCGCTGTCCGCCGTCTCCGCCCCGGAATAGTCGATGCCGATATGGCGCTGAAAAAGCATGACTGCATCCGTCCTACCAGGCCGACGTAACCGTCTCAGATCGTCACGATAGCCGGTTCAGCCCATGAGCCGTATCGTCTCAGGCTATCCGTTAGCCGTCCAGCAACTCGCGCGGAGCCGTCCTGCCCCAGGGACGCCAACACGACCATGAACCCGACCATGAACCCGACCAATAGCTTTACGGCCCCAGGCGTCATCCACATGGTCACCGCAGAGGCGAAGACGGAGCGATCATCTCAGTGCGTCGTCCAACGCCCGGAAGTAGTCCAACTGCCCCCAACGGTCCCGGTCACCCACCACATAAATGGCCCGTTTAGCACGGGTCAACGCCACGTTGAGCAGGTTGGGCCGGGAGGCCGCCCAATCCAGGGCGCCGGGGCGGTTGGGATGGCCGCCCAACACTAAGATCACCATCTTGGCCTCCTTGCCCTGGAAGGTATGGACCGTGCCGATCTTGGCCTTGATCCAGCTTTCCGGCAGGTTGCCGCGCCGCGCGGCATCGCGCATGCCCTGGGCCACGGTGCGGAAGGGCGAGATGACGAAGACGTCGTGCAACACGCCGCCGCTCATGGCCTGCTGCAACAGGGTCAGCACGGCCTCGCCCTGATCGGGGATGTAATGGCCCGGGCCATCGGGCATGCCGCGCACATCAAGCCAGCGGCTG
>JACQAD010000081.1 GCA_016195125.1 Magnetospirillum sp. | reverse complement strand
TACCCGGTGCTGATCAAGGCCAGCGCCGGCGGCGGCGGCAAGGGCATGCGGGTGGTGACCGAGCCCTCCGGCCTGGCCGAAGCCATCGCCTCGGCCAAGCGCGAGGCCAAGGCCGCCTTCGGCGATGATTCCCTGCTGCTGGAGACCTATCTGGGCCGCCCGCGCCATGTGGAAATCCAGGTGTTCTGCGACACCCACGGCAATGGGCTCTATCTGTTCGAGCGCGATTGCTCGATTCAGCGCCGCCATCAGAAGGTCATTGAGGAAGCCCCGGCCCCGGCACTTTCCGACGAGATCCGCCGCGCCATGGGCGAGGCCGCAATCGCCGCCGCCCAGGCGGTGGATTACGTCGGCGCCGGCACCGTGGAGTTCCTCTACCAGGATGGCCGCTTCTTCTTCATCGAGATGAACACGCGGCTGCAGGTGGAGCATCCGGTCACCGAGATGATCACCGGGCTCGATCTGGTCGAATGGCAAATCCTGGTGGCGGCCGGCGGCAAGCTGCCCCTGTCTCAGGAGCAGGTGGTCCGCAAGGGTCACGCCTTCGAGGCCCGCCTTTATGCCGAGGATCCGTCACGCGACTTCCTGCCCGCCATCGGCAAGCTGGTCCACCTGACGCCGCCCGCCGAAAACCGTCATGTGCGCGTCGATACCGGCGTGCGTCAGGGCGATGACGTCTCGCCGTTCTACGACCCGATGATCGCCAAGCTGATCGTCTGGGACGAGGACCGCGATGCCGCCCTGCGCCGCCTGCGCCGGGCCCTGGCCGATTATCAGGTGGCAGGGGTGACCACCAATGTGGGCTTCCTCGGCGCCATCGCCGCCCATCCCGCCTTCGCGGCGCTGGAGATCGATACCGGCTTCATCGAGCGCCACCGCGCCGATCTGTTGCCGCCACCCGCCGCCGTCCCCGCCTTGGGCCTGGCCTTCGCCGCCCTGGCCCTGCTGGCCTGGCGCGAAGAGGATGGAGCCCAGGCGGCGTCCCGCTCGGGTGATCCCTACTCGCCCTGGCACCAGACCAACGGCTGGCGTCTCAATGACGACAACCACCACGATTTCCGCTTCATCGACGGCACCGAGACCCGGCCGGTGACGGTGCATTTCGCCGCGGGCGGCTGGTCCCTGGACCTGCCCGACCAGACTCTGACGGCCCGCCACGCCACCTTGTCCGGCAGCACGCTCTCGGCCGAGATCGGCGGCGAGCGCCGTACCGCCTCGGTGGTGCGCGCCGGCTTCGACATCACCGTTCTGCACGACGGCCATGCCTGGAAGATCCGGCTGGACGATCCCTCGGCCAGGGCCGCCGAACGGGAAGGCGGCGACGACCGTCTGGCCGCGCCCATGCCGGGAACCGTGGTGCAGGTGCTGGTGGCCAAGGGCGATGCCGTCATCGCCGGCCAGCCCCTGATCGTGGTCGAGGCCATGAAGATGGAGCACACCATCAAGGCCCCCACCGACGGCAAGATCGCCGCAATCCACTACGCGGTCGGCGATGCCGTGGCGGAGGGCGCCGACCTGCTGGAATTCGAGGCGACCGAATAATCCCTCTCCCGCCGGGGGAGAGGGGGTGAGGAGAAAGACCATGCGCTTCCCGACCCGTATCCGCATCGTCGAGGTCGGCCCCCGCGACGGCTTGCAGAACGAGGCCAAGCCGGTGCCGGTGGCGGTCAAGGTCGAGTTGATCAACCGCCTGAGTGAAAGCGGTCTGGCGGCCATCGAATCGGGCAGCTTCGTCAGCCCGAAATGGGTGCCGCAGATGGCCGCCACCAGCGAGGTCATGGCCGCCATCAAGCGGCGGCCGGGCGTCTCCTATCCGGTGCTGACCCCCAATCTCCAGGGATTGGAAGCCGCCCTGGAGGCCCGGGTCGAGGAAGTGGCGGTCTTCGCCGCCGCCTCCGAGACCTTCTCGCAAAAGAACATCAATTGCTCCATCGCCGAAAGCCTGGACCGCTTCGCCCCGGTGGCCGCGCGGGCGCGGGCCGAGGGCCTGAGGGTCAGGGGCTATGTCTCGTGCGTGCTGGGCTGCCCCTATGAAGGCGCCATCACCCCATTGGCGGTGGCCGAGGTGGCGGGCAAGCTGGCGGCCATGGGCTGCTACGAGATTTCACTGGGCGACACCGTGGGCACCGGAACCCCCACCAAGGCCCTGGCCATGATCGACGCCGTGGCGGCCCGCCTGCCCGTGGAAATGCTGGCCGCCCATTTCCATGACACCTATGGCCAGGCCCTGGCCAACCTGCTGGCGGTGATGGAGCGCGGCGTGGCGGTCATGGACGCTTCGGTCGCCGGGCTGGGCGGCTGCCCCTACGCCAAGGGTGCCGCCGGCAATGTGGCCACCGAGGATCTGCTCTACATGCTTGACGGCATGGGCATCCAGACCGGCATCGACCTGGACAGGCTGATGGCCGCCGGCAATTTCATTTCCAGGGCTCTGGACCGGCCCTCGGGATCGAAAGTCGCACGGGCCAGGGGAAATTAAACGCGTAATACTGGCCTTCGCAGCGCCATTACGTTAGTATGCCATGCTTGGACGTTGGCAGCGGGATCACCGCCATGAGCAACGATTTCTGGGTCGATGCCCTTAGCGTCGGAGTTGCGAAGTTCGACGCGGCCCACCGGGAGCAGTTGAATCTGATCGGCCGCATCGAGGAATCCTTCGGCAATGGTCAAAGGGCCGAGGCGCTGGTCAGCCTGCACCGCCTTCAGATCCATCTGGAGCGTCATCAGGCCGAGGAGCTGGACCTTCTCCTTCGCACCGCCTATCCCGGAATCGACCATATCCACCAGATCCAGCGGGCCACGATCGACCGCCTGCGGCAATTGATCTCCGAGGCGGAGCGAGGTAGCGACCTGGATGAGGCAGGACGCCAGGCCACCCAGATGCGCATGGCCTTCGTGGATTATCTTCTCAAGGGCGATCTCGACTTCAAGTCCCACCTGGAAATGTGTGGCCATGCCCATTCCTAGAGTGCATCAGCTTTAAGCTGAAGCACTCTAGGCTCCTTGTCCGTACGAAAATGCTCTGCTTTTTCAGGGCTCAAACGCCGCTCGAGCTTAAGAGTTTTCCGCATTCCGGGTCAGCCTGAATGCGGAAAACTCTAAACTGGGGCTGGCCTCGGAGCGTCACCTGGGTTGAAATGGGACATCTGAAACCAAAGGACGTCCGATGACCGCCCTGCTCGGCACCTATGACCATTACGGCTATGCCGTCATCGCCCTGCTGGGCACCTTCCTGGGGGCGTGGTTTCTGCTGTGGGTGACGCTGCGCTCGCCCTGGGCCGAGGAAATCAGGACGTGGCGAGGAGTCTCGCCGCCCTTTCTCGGCGTGGTCGGCGTGCTGTTCGCCCTGACCCTGGCCTTTCTGGCCAACGACACCTGGAACGCCCATGACCGGGCGCTGAACACGGTCTATCAGGAGGCCGACGGCCTGCGCAGCATCGACGCCCTGGCCGAGCATCTCCCCGAAGCGGTCAAGGCCAAGGTCGTCGGCGCCGTGCGCGATTACGCCCGCATCACCGTTCATGAGGAATGGACTCTGCTGGCCCGGCGCCAAAGCAGCCGCGAGGCCTCGGATCAGCTGGATCGTCTGCTGGCGTTGCTGGCCGGCCCGGAAGTGGCCGGGCTAGCTCCCCCCGGGGTGCACGCCCTGATGCTGAGCCAGGCCACTCAGGTCCGCACCGCCAGGGGCATGCGCATCGCCCTGTCGCAGACCCATGTCAATCCGTTGAAATGGCTTGGAATGGCCTTTCTCGGCTTTCTGACGATGATTTCCATCGCCATGGTCCATGTGGACCAGGCCCGTGCCGAAATCCTGGCGATCTTCATCTTTGCCGCCGCGGCGGCGCCGACGGCGGCCATCGTCTTGGTTCAGGGCAATCCGTTCCAGCCGCCTACCGTGGTGCATGCCGGCCCGATCGCCGCCCTGGCGGGGACTCAGTCCAGCGGCGCGGCGGGGGCGCGGTAAAAGAAGTCGGGATCGGCCAGGGTGGACGCCGAAACCGTGATCATGGTCTTGGGCTGAAGCTTGTTGAACAGCCGGGCATGCATGATGCCGTCCACGTGCTCGAATATCTTCTCGACCACCCAGATACTCTTCTTGGTGTCGTGGGCCTTGATGAACATGTCACCGACCTGAGCATCAACGGACTTGCGCTTGAACATTCCTACTCCCGCCGGCTTGACCCGGATGAGACAATTACCAAATCAAGCCGTTCATCAGGCTCGACACGACCGAGGTTATATGACGCGAGCCCCGACGGGAAGCCGTGTCGGGAAATTTGTGCTATGCGGCATAGGAAACCATGATCCGATCCAACGCCATCGTATTGATCGACTGCGAGAATCTGACCGGCTCACCCCGACTCGAGGGGCTGGGCCGCTGGGCTGGCTTTGGCCGCATTGAACTGTTCGGCCGGGAAGGAACCATGGCGCCCTGGCGCGATGCCATCCGCGATCGCGGTCTGACGATCGCCGCCGAAACCCTGGTTGCCGATGATGCCCCGAGCCAGGACGCCGATCAGCGCATCGCCCGACGGGTCGATGAACTGATCGCCCAACCCGTTGGCGGCCTGGTGGTCATCGCCTCCAACGACAAGGGGTTTGCCGCCGACCTGGCCCGGCTGGCCCAGGCCGGCCTTCCCGCCCGCCAGGACAAAGATCCCACCGAGGCGGAGATCCTGCGGCTGGTGGTCGCCGAGATCGCCGGAGAAGACGGATGGGCGGGGGCGGGCGGCGTCGGCGACCATCTGCGGCGGCGGTTCAGGCTCGACACCAGGGGGCGGCTGGAAGCTCTGGCCCGCCGCGCCGGCCTGGAAATACGGAAAAATACCTCGGGCCTATGGATGAAGAATAGCAGCCTCTCTTGCGAGTGACAGATGGGACACCCAGATGCTCTTGGGATATAGTGTCTGCAAATCTGTAGATGCAGTCGCATGGGGGCTATGGGGATGGGGAAGAAGTCGGGAGACATGGCGACAAGCCATGACGATACCGCATCAACGCCAGCCAAGGGCGCGACCACGGCGCGATCGCGCGGAAAGAAAAACACACTCCTCGTCGTAGGAATCGGCGCCTCGGCCGGCGGGTTGGAGGCGCTTCGCCCCTTCGTCGCCGCCCTGCCCGCCGAAGCCGGGATGGCTTATGTCATCATCCAGCATCTGTCGCCGCAATACCGCTCCATGATGGTGCAATTGCTGGGGCGCGAGACCAAGTTGCCGGTCGAGGAAATCAAGGACGGCCAGGTTCTGGCGGCCAATACCATCTACATCACGCCTCCCAACAAGGACGTCAGGGTCAAGAACTGCACCTTGTGGCTGCGCGAGCCCTCGGCGCCCCTGGGCCCCAAGCCTTCGGTGGACGTGTTCTTCGCCTCCCTGGCCGAAGATCGGGGCCAGCACGCCATCGGCGTCATCTTGTCGGGGACCGGCACGGACGGCGCCCACGGCATGCGCGCCATCAAGGCCTGCGGCGGCCTCACCGTCGCCCAGGAGCCGGAAACCGCCAAGTATGACGGCATGCCCAAGGCCGCCATCGCCTCCGGCTGCGTCGATCTGGTGATGCCGCCCGACCGCATCGGCCCGGAATTGGCGTCGATCTCGCGCTTTCCCCGTCCGGTGGTGCCGCCGAAGACCGCCGAGACCGTCACCCGCGACACCATCGACGAAATCTTCCAGCTGGTTCGCAAGCGCACCGAGGTGGATTTCAGCCAGTACAAGCCCAACACCGTGCGCCGCCGGCTGGAACGGCGCATGGCCGCCAACCGCATCGACAGTCTGGCGGCCTATATGGACTTCGTGCAGCGATCGCCCGGCGAGCTGGACCTGCTGTGCAAGGATATTCTGATTTCGGTGACCTCGTTCTTCCGCGATTCAAAGGCGTTCGAGGATATCAAGGCCACCTTGTCGGAGATGCTGGCCACCAAGAAGATGGGTGACAGCATCCGCATCTGGGTGCCCGCCTGCGCCACCGGCGAGGAGGCCTACTCCTTCGCCATGATGCTCAACGACCATCTGGGCGAGGCCGTGCGCTCGTTCAAGATTCAGATCTTCGCCACCGATATCGACATGGACGCCATGGCCCATGCCCGCAAGGGCGCCTATTCGACGACCACGGTGGAGAACCTGGACAAGTCCTATATCCTGAAATATTTCGACGCCATGGGGCAGACCTATCAGGTCAAGAAGCCGATCCGCGAGATGGTGGTGTTCGCCCGGCAGGATCTGATCAAGGATCCGCCCTTCGTCAAGGTCGACCTGATCAGCTGCCGCAACGTGCTGATCTACTTCAACACCGATCTGCAGGACCGCATCTTCCAGGTCTTCCACTATGCCCTGATGCCCGAGGGCCACCTGTTCCTGGGCAAGTCCGAATCCGTCGGACGCTGCGCCGATCTGTTCCGCCCGGTGAAGGCCGCCTCCAAGATCTTCCAGAAGCGCCTGGGCGGCCCGCGCAGTACCAATGCGGTATTCGGCGCCTTCCGACCGCGCATTCCCGAC
>JACQAD010000295.1 GCA_016195125.1 Magnetospirillum sp. | reverse complement strand
GTCTGGGCGACATTGCGGGCGATTTCCTGGGTGGCGGCACCCTGTTCCTCGATGGCGGTGGCGACGGCGGTAGAGACGCCCTGGACATCGCCGATGGCCATGGTGATCTCGCTGACCGACTGCACCACGTGCTCGGTGGTGGATTGGATCTCGGCGATCTGGGCGGTGATTTCCTCGGTGGCCTTGGCGGTCTGGTTGGCGAGGTTCTTGACCTCGTTGGCGACCACGGCAAAGCCTTTTCCGGCCTCGCCGGCCCGCGCCGCCTCGATGGTGGCGTTCAGCGCCAGCAGATTGGTCTGCGAGGCGATGTCGTTGATCAGATTGGCGACCTCGCCGATGCGGTTCACCGCCTCGGACAATTGCGAGATGGTATGGCTGGCGCGGGTGGAGGCGTCCACGGCGGTGCTGGTGACGGTGCTGGCGGTGCCCACCTGCGAGGCGATCTCGTGGATGGAGGCCGACAATTCCTCGGCGGCGGCGGCCACGGTCTGGGCGTTGGCCAGGGCCTGGGTGGCGGCGGCGGCAACGCTCTGGGAATTATCGCCGACCGCGGCGGCCGATTGGGCCATGCCCGAGGCGTTGCCGGCCATGCGGCGGGTCATTTCGGCGATTTGCTCGACGGCGGCGCGGGTTTCGCGTTCCACGGTCTCGGCCATGCCCTGCAAGGCGGCGACCTTGTCGCGCTCGGCCTTCTTGCGCTCTTCTTCCTGGGCGGCGCGCAGGCGTTCCACCTCCGTCAGCTCTTCTTTGAAGGTCTGGACCGAACGGGCCATGGCACCGACCTCGTCGCCGCGATGCTGGTCGGGAATCTGGACGCCCATGTCGCCCTTGGCCAGCCGTTCCATGATCCCGGTCATGGCGGTCAGCGGGCGGTAGATGGAGCGGGCGATGATCGAGCCGATCACCAGCATGGCGGCAAAGCCCACGACCATGACGCCGGTCATGGTGCGGCCAGCGGCCAGATTGGTGCTGTCGGCGGCCTCCTTGGTGGTCTCCATGTCGTGGCGGGCGCCATCGACCAGCGCCTGGACGGTGGGAGCGATGGCGGCATAGGCCTCGCTCATGATCTTGGCCGAGCCGGCGGACAGCAAGATGCCCTCGGCGGCGGTCTTGAAGTCGCGCTGATAGGCGGTCATGCGCTCCAGCAGGGCGGGGCGCTCGGAGGACGGCACCGAGGAGGCGGCCAGGGCCTTTTCGAATTCGCTCCCGCGTTTGGCCAGTTCGTCCATGTATTTGGGATCGAGCCGGGCCAGGAAATCCTTCTCGTGGCGGCGCATCATCAGCATCAATACCGCCAGGCGGGGCTCGTCGAAGGATTTCAGCGCGGTCTCGACCTCGTGGACGGAGGCGCGCAAGGTTCCCTGCAAGCCATCCTTCTCGGTCAGCCCGACCTTGGTCTCGTTATCGGTGACGGTGGCGAAGGCGGCGGCATAAGTGGTGATTCCCTTGCGCACCGTCTCGACCTGGGCGCGACGGGAATCGCCCTCCTCCATGGCGCCGGCGACCTTGTCCAGGGCGGCAAAGGCGGCCTTCATGGTCAGAGTATGCTCGCCCACGTATTTGGCGTTCTTGCGCAGCAGGAAGTCCTTCTCGTTGCGCCGTCCATTAAGCAGGGCCGAGTCCAGGGTCGCGGCCTGCTGGGCGATAATGGTCTCGCGGTTCAACCGGGCATTGGCGGCGTCGGAGGCGGAGCGCGCGCTCCACAACACGACCATGCTGATGCCCATCACCAGGCCGGCCAGGGCGATCAGCGAACCGATCTGAATCTTCAACGAGAAACGCGACAGAATCCCCGACATCGACCAACCCTCGCATAGGTACAACACCCGATGCGGATGTGAATACACTATAAACGAAAGTCCTGCCACCTATACGAAGGACTGATCTATATCAAAATGTTACAGTTTTATGACAATGGTCGTGCCGGGGGGTGTGCCGGGTGGGCCAGGATCTCCGCCTCTTGTGCCGCCCGGCCATCGAGGCGGTCGAGGATGATCTGCTTTTCGGAGGGGGTGGCGGTGGACCAGGCCTTGATCTCGGCGCGGGTGCGCCGGCAGCCGATGCACCAGCCCAGCCTGTCGTCGATGCGGCAGACCGATTTGCAGGGGGAATCGAAGACGCGAAGGGGAGGGTGGGGCAAGGGAGGGCCTCGTTCGGGTGGTTGAGCCCTCCTCATATTGGGGGCTGCGCCGGCCGCATAAAGGGGCGTAGTCTGAGAGAACACCAAAGGGAGGGGAGTCGGCATGCTGCACGGCAAGGTTCTGGTCGCTCAGGGCGGCGGCCCCACGGCGGTGATCAATCAGTCCATGGTCGGCGCCGTGCTGGAATCGCGCAAGTTCCGCAATGTCGATCTGGTCTATGGCGCCCATCACGGGGTGCGCGGCATCATCGGCGAGGAGTTCCTCGATCTCACCCAGGAGACCAGCCACAATCTGGAGATGGTGGCGCAGACCCCGTCCTCGGCCCTGGGTTCGACCCGCGACAAGCCCGACCTCAAATACTGCCAGGAGATCTTCAAGGTTCTGAAGGCCCACGGCATCGCCTTCTTCTTCTATATCGGCGGCAACGATTCCTCGGACACGGTGCGCATCGTCTCGGAGGAGGCGCGCAAGGCCGAGTACCCGCTGCGCTGCATCCACATCCCCAAGACCATCGACAACGATCTGGTGCTGAACGACCACACGCCTGGCTTTCCCTCGGCGGCGCGGTTCGTGGCGCAGGCCTTCATGGGCGTCAATCTGGACAATGCCGCCCTCAGCGGCATCTATCTGGCGGTGGTCATGGGCCGCCATGCCGGCTTCCTGACCGCCGCCTCGGCGCTGGGAAAGAAATTTCCCGAAGACGGCCCCCACCTTATCTATATTCCCGAGCGGACCTTCCTGGTCGACAACTTCCTGCGCGACGTCAAATCGACCTACGACAAGTACGGCCGCTGCGTCGTCGCCGTCTCCGAGGGGGTTCACGATGCCGGCGGCACGCCCATCGTCACCAGCCTCTCCAAAGGCGTGGAGAAGGATGCCCACGGCAATATCCAATTGTCGGGGACCGGGGCGCTGTCCGACCTCCTGTGCGAGGAGATCAAGGCCAAGCTGGGAATCAAGCGGGTGCGCGGTGACACCTTCGGCTACCTGCAGCGTTCGTTCATCGGCTGCGTCTCCGACGTGGATCAGCGCGAGGCCCGCGAGGTGGGCGAGAAGGCGGTGCAGTATGCCATGTGGGGGGATCGCGACGGCTCGGTGACCATTCAGCGCACCGGCTTCTACTCGGTGGATTACAAATTGCTGCCGCTTGAGGCGGTGGCGGGCAAGACCCGGACCATGGAGGATCAGTTCATCGCCGAATCCGGGACCGACGTCACCGATGCCTTCCGCATGTATTTGCGGCCGCTGCTGGGCTCGGGCATGCCCGACGCCTTCCGCCTGCGGCTCAATTCGGTGCCGAAGATCCTGGGAGGATGAGGGCGGCGTTCACAAACTCTTGCCTCCTGGCCGGTTTTGGCTATAGTACGGCCCAGACACATTCTTATGTTCCCGTCCGACGGGATTGTGAGGGTGGGCCGTAGGCCCACTTTTTTTGTTTTTAGAGACCAAGGTTTGGTCGCAAGGCGACAGGGTATGGATCTTCAAAGCCGTTTGGAGGCCCTGATCGCGCCGTCTCTGGATGCCATGGGCTACGAGCTGGTGCGGGTGCAGCTGCAGGGAAAGCAGAAGCTCACGCTTCAGATCATGGCGGATCGCAAGGACGGCGTGATGATGGCCGTTGATGATTGCGCCGATATCAGTCGTTCGGTTTCGGCTCTGCTCGATGTCGAGGATCCCATTTCGGCGGCCTATACGCTGGAAGTCAGTTCTCCCGGCATCGATCGGCCGCTGACCCGGGCCAAGGATTTCGCGCAATGGGCCGGGTTCGAGGCCAAGCTGGAATCAAGTCAGCCGGTGGATGGGCGCAAGCGATTTCGCGGCAAGCTGTTGGGCCTCGACGAGGCCGGCACTTCCGTCCGCCTTGCCATCGAATCCGGTGACGTCGCCATACCGCTGGCTGATGTTCGCGGCGCCAAACTGGTGCTGACCGACGAACTGATCGCCGCGACCGTGAAAGACCAGGAAGAGTAAGGACGAATTAGGACCATGGAACGGATCGCCGCACTTCCCCGCCCCGAACTTCTCCAGGTGGCCGACGCCGTCGCTCGCGACAAGGGTATCGACCGCGACGAGGTTCTCGAAGCCATGGAGCAGGCCATTCAAAAGGCTGGCCGCTCCAAGTACGGCCACGAGCACGACATTCGCGCCCATATCGATCGCAAGACCGGTGAAATCCAGCTGGCCCGCTATATCGAAGTGGTCGAGGAGGTGGAGAACGAAGCCACCCAGCAGACCCTCAAGCAGGTGCTGAAGAAGAAGCCCGACGCGGTCGTCGGCGACTTCCTGGTCGATCCGCTGCCGCCCATCGATTTCGGCCGCATCGCCGCCCAGACCGCCAAGCAGGTCATCGTCCAGAAGGTGCGCGACGCCGAGCGTCAGCGCCAGTTCAACGAATACAAGGACCGGGTCGGCGAGATCAGCAATGGTCTGGTCAAGCGCGTTGAGTTCGGCAACGTCATCGTCGATCTCGGCCGGGCCGAGGCGCTGCTGCGCCGCGACGAACTGATCCCGCGCGAGACCTTCCGCACCGGCGACCGCGTGCGGGCCTATATCTACGACGTCCGCCAGGAGCCCCGCGGCCCGCAGATCTTCCTGTCGCGCACCCATCCCATCTTCATGGCCAAGCTGTTCGCCCAGGAAGTGCCGGAAATCTACGACGGCATCATCGAGATCAAGGCGGTGGCCCGTGATCCCGGCTCGCGCGCCAAGATCGCCGTGCTGAGCCACGATTCCTCCATCGACCCGGTCGGCGCCTGCGTCGGCATGCGCGGCTCGCGCGTCCAGGCGGTGGTGGCCGAGCTGCAGGGTGAGAAGATCGACATTATCCAGTGGTCGCCCGACGTGGCCACCTTCGTGGTCAACGGCCTGGCTCCCGCCGAGGTCACCAAGGTGGTGCTGGACGAGGAAGCCGGCCGCATCGAGGTGGTGGTGCCCGACGACCAGCTGAGCCTGGCCATCGGCCGTCGCGGCCAGAACGTGCGTCTGGCCAGTCAGCTGACCCAGTGGAACATCGACATCCTGACCGAGGCCGAGGAATCCGAGCGCCGCACCGAGGAATTCCGCTCGCGCTCCAACATGTTCATCCAGGCCCTTGATGTGGACGACGTCATCGCCCACCTGCTGGTGACGGAGGGCTTCTCGTCGGTGGAAGAGGTGGCCTACGTGCCCGCCGAGGACATCGCCGACATCGAAGGCTTCGACGAGAATGTCGCCGAGGAGCTGCAGGCCCGCGCCCGCAACTTCCTGGCCGAGCAGGACGAGCGCTACGACCAGATGCGCAAGGACATGGGCGTCGCCGACGACATGGCCGACATCGAGGGTCTGGCGCCGGCCATGCTGGTCAAGCTGGGCGACAAGGGGATCAAGACCCTGGACGATCTGGGTGACCTGGCCGGAGACGAGCTTCTGGACATCCTGGGCAAGGATGCCATGAGCGAGGACGAGGCCAACGCGGTGATCATGGCTGCGCGCGCCCATTGGTTCGAGGACGGTAAGTAAGAGGGGTGGACAGGGCCAAAGCCCATGACCGACTCCCCTGAACAGGACGAGGAACAGGAGACCGGACCCCAACGGCGGTGCGTCGTCACCGGCGAGGTCCGGCCCAAATCGGAATTGCTGCGGTTCGCCGTGGCGCCGGATGGTACGATCTTTCCAGACCTCGGGCATGTGCTGCCCGGACGGGGAATCTGGTTGAGCGCCCGCCGGGATGTGGTAAATACGGCCGTGACCAAGCGGCACTTCGCCCGGGCGGCCCGCCGCCAGGTGGTGGTGCCCGAGGAACTGGCCGACCGGATCGAGGCGCTTTTGGTGCGCCGCTGTCTGGATGCATTGGGTCTGGCGCGCCGCGCCGGCCAGGCGGTCTGTGGGTTCGAGAAGGTATGCGCGGAAATCCGTTCAGGTCGCGCCGCCTTGGTCTTCGGAGCCCGCGATGCCGCCCGTGACGGACGTGGCAAGGTCCAGGGCTTGCGTCCCGATCTGGCCGTGATCGAACTGTTTGACGGCGCCGAGTTGGGTACCGTTTTTGGCCGCGATGCGGCTGTCCATGTCTGTGTGTCCCCGGGCAAGCTTGCCCGCCGCCTCATTGAAGACGCGGCGTTGCTGGCCGGTTTCCGCGGATGATTTTTACTGAGAGACGAAGTCGTACATGAGCGATTCCCAGGATCAAGAGCGTAAGGCCCCGCTGAAGCTGTCCCAGCCGGGCAAGCTGGAGCTGAAGAAGACCGTCGAGACCGGCCAGGTCCGGCAGAGCTTCTCCCATGGACGATCCAAGGTGGTGACCGTCGAGGTCCGCAAGAAGCGGACCTTCTCGAGCTCCGGCTGTTCCATGCACGAGATCAAGGACGGCGCCCATTCCGCCGCCGAGGCCGATCTGGCGGCTGCCGTCGCCAAGGTGGAGGCAGCCACCAAGGCCGCCAGCGTCCATGACCTGACCAATAACGAAAAGGCCGCCCGCGCCAAGGCGCTGCAGGACGCCCTTCGCCATGAGGAAGAGGCGCGTCAGCGCGCCGAGGAATTGGCGGCCCTCCATGCCCTGGAGGCCGAAGCGCATCGCGCCGCCGAGGAAGAGGCTCGCATCGCCGCCGAGGAAGAGGCCGCCCGTCGCGCCGCCGAACCCCAGCCCGAGCCGGAAGTGGTCGAGGCTCCGGTTGCCCCGGTCGCCTCCGCCGCCCCGGCCTCTGCTCCGGCCGCCACTCCGGCCGCCGCTGTTGCTCCCGCCCAGCCCAAGCCGGCCGGGACCACCACCGGCGATGCCGCGCCGGCGGCCCCCGCGGTCCCCCGCAGCCGGACCGAGGAAGAGGAAGAGGAAGAGGAACGCGCCAAAAAGCGCGCCGCCGCCCACAAGCCTGCCCCGGTCAAGCGCACCGAGCCGCGTCGCCGCACCGGCAAGCTCACCATCACCGATGCTCTCACCGACGATGACCGTTCCGAACGCGGCCGGTCGCTGGCCGCCGTCAAGCGGGCCCGCGAGCGCGAGCGCCTCAAGCACATGCAGAAGGGCTCGGAAAAGGTCATCCGCGAAGTGATCGTGCCCGAAAGCATCACCGTTCAGGAACTGGCCAACCGTATGGCCGTTCGTGGCGCCGACGTGATCAAGTGCCTGATGCGTCTGGGTGTGATGGCCTCCATCAACCAGAACATCGATGCCGATACCGCCGAGCTGGTGGTGACCGAATTCGGTCACAACATGAAGCGCGTGTCCGAGGCCGACGTGCTGGTCGGTCTGGAAGGCGAGGCCGACCAGGACGAGCATCTGGTGTCGCGTCCGCCGGTGGTCACCGTCATGGGCCACGTCGACCACGGCAAGACGTCGCTTCTGGACGCGCTGCGCAAGACCGACGTGGTGAGCGGCGAAGCCGGCGGCATCACCCAGCACATCGGCGCCTATC
>JACQAD010000077.1 GCA_016195125.1 Magnetospirillum sp. | reverse complement strand
GCATGCCGTATTCGGCGGTGACCCAGCCCTTGCCGGTATTGCGCAGGAAGGGCGGCACCCTCTCTTCCACCGAAGCGGTGCACAGCACATGGGTGTCGCCGAATTTCGCCAGGCACGAGCCCTCGGCATGGCGGGACACGCCGGTTTCCAGGATGATGGTGCGAAGCTGGTCGGGAGCGCGGCCGGACGGTCTCATGGGAATTCCCTATGGCTGGGCTGGGGGGCTGGACTGGGGCGGCAAACTAACCTCTTTGGCGGCCCTGCGTCCATAATCTTGGCCACTGACATTGACGGACCCCCACGGCACCACTAGATTTTCGCCGCACCGGAGAAAGCAATGGTACGGACCAAAGGCCCCGTCATCACCGAGCTGAACGACCGCTCGCGAGAAATCTTCCGCCAGATCGTCGAGGCCTATGTGGAGACCGGCGAGCCCATCGGCTCGCGGACGCTGTCGCGCCGCCTGACACTGGGCCTGTCGCCGGCCAGTATCCGCAACGTCATGGCCGATCTCGAGGATTTCGGGCTGCTCTACGCGCCCCATACCTCGGCGGGACGGCTGCCGACCCAGGCGGGGATGCGGCTGTTCGTCAACGGTCTGCTGGAAGTGGGACGCATGGCCGAGGACGAGCGCTCGCTCCTCGATGCCCAGTGCAAGGCCACCGGCCGGTCCATGGAGCAGATGCTGTCCGAGGCCCTGGGGGCGTTGTCCGGGCTGTCGCGTTGCGCCGGCGTGGTGGTGGCGCCCAAGATTCAGCGCACGCTAAAGCATGTGGAATTCGTCTGGCTGGGCCGTCACCGCGCTTTGGTGGTGCTGGTCACCGAGGACGGCATGGTGGAAAACCGCATCCTCGACCTGCCCGACGGCGTCGAGATGTCGACCCTGATCGAGGCCGGTAATTATTTGAATACCCGTCTGGCCGGGCGCTCCCTGGACGAGGTCAAGGACGAGATCGCTTTGGAACTGGAGCAACAGCGCACCCTGCTCGACACCCTGACCAAGCGGGTGATCGAAGCCGGGCTGGCCACCTGGGCCGGCGGCGATGCCCATTCCGCCCTGATCGTGCGCGGCCAGTCCCATCTGCTGGAGGATGTCACCGCCGTCGAGGATCTCGAGCGCATCCGTACCCTGTTCGATGCGCTGGAAACCTCCGAGCAATTCATGCGGCTGGTGGATCTGACCCAGACCGCCGACGGGGTGCAAATTTTCATCGGCGCCGAAAGCGACCTGTTCGGCGTCACCGGCTGCTCCATGGTGGTGGCGCCTTATCGCGACGCCAGGGAGCGCATCGTCGGCGCCATCGGGGTGATCGGCCCCCAGCGCATCAACTATGCCCGCATCATTCCCATGGTGGATTACACTGCCCGTGTGATCGGCCGCCTGATCGGGCAACCCATCTAACTAATCAGTGAGAGATCGAGAGAGACCCATGACCCAGGATCAGACCAGCGAGCAGCCCGTGGAGGCTGTGGACGCCCCCGAGCAGAGCCCGGCCGCCGCCGCCCCCGCCGCCGAAGCCGTCGCGCCGCCGGTCGCCGACAGCGCCGCCCGTATCGCCGAGCTGGAGGCCGAATTGGCCAAGCTCAAGAACGACGTGCTTTACGCCAAGGCCGATACCGAAAACACCCGCCGCCGCCTCGAGCAGCAGGCCGAGGATCGCGGTAAGTACGCGGTGGCCAATATCGCCAAGGACGTGCTGTCGGTGGCCGACAATCTGCGCCGCGCCTTGGATTCGGTGCCGGCGGCGGCGCGTGAAGGCAACGAATCCCTCAGCGCCCTGACCACCGGCGTGGAAATGACCGAGCGGGAATTGCTGACCGCGTTCGAGCGTTACGGCATCAAGCCGGTGCCGGCCCAGGGTGAGCGTTTCGATCCCAATCTGCATCAGGCCATGATGGAGATGGAAGACCCCTCCCAGATCGAGGGCACGGTGGTCCTGGTCATGCAGGCCGGCTATACCCTGCACGACCGTCTGCTGCGTCCGGCCCTGGTGGGGGTCGCCAAGGGCGGCCCCAAGAGCGGCGGCAACAACGTCGATACCAGCGTCTAAAGCGTGGGCTGAACGGAAAAGCCCCCCGGAGCGCGTCGGCGTCCCGGGGGGCTTTGTCCGTCAACCGGCGCTTGTGGGCGGATGCTGGCGCAGAGACAGGGCCTTGATGGCCAGCGGAATGCCCCAGCCCAGGGCCGGATAGATCACCCAAGGGTGCTCGGGGTTGTGCAACAGGTTGATGAGGGCCAGGCCGCTCATCACACCGGTGAACACCAGCAGGTGGCGGCGAAAGATCCGGGCGGAATCGCGGGGTGTCGGGGCGGCAACGGTTTCGGTCATGGCATCGTCCTTGGCAAGGGGGGTCGACCCTTCCCGCAGTCGGGATACCGGAATCTCGAACGCGGCCGCCAAGGCCTTCAGCGTTTCCAGGGCGGGGCTCTGACCCTGTTCCAGGCGCTGGACGGTGCGGGCGCTGAGGCCGGCGATGTCGGCCAGCTGCTCCTGGGACCAGACTCGTTGCTGGCGAAGGCTGCGAATGGTCTTGGCGGTGTTGATCAGGTCTTCCGGCATGTCCACCAGTCTTTCGGGAAAGGTCGCCGCCATCCTCGGCCAAGGCCCGAGACAGCGCCACGACACCAAGGCGACAGATCCCTTTTCAGTACATTCCGGCCTACCTTACCGCGCCCCAGACCAGGGAGATCAACAGGAAGGCCAAGGTTCCCATCATGCCGAAGAAGATCTTGCGCGACAGGGCGACATCCTCGGGGCTGGCCTTGGGTCGGACGGGACGGGCGGACGGCGAAGGCTCTTCGGTCATGGCTCTACAATCCTAACACATCGCGCATGGAATAAAGGCCGGGAGCACGCCCCGCGGCCCAACGGGCAGCCCGGACGGCGCCCTTGGCGAAGACCGTCCGGGACGAGGCCTTGTGGGTCAGCTCGACCCGCTCGCCCTCGGCGGCGAACATGACGGTGTGATCGCCGACCACGTCGCCGCCCCTCAGGGTGGCAAAGCCGATCTCACCCTTGGGCCGGGCGCCGGTATGGCCGTCGCGGCTCTTGCACCAGACGCTGTCCAGAGCGACCTGACGGCCCCTGGCGGCGGCACGGCCCAGGCCGAGCGCGGTACCGCTGGGGGAATCGACCTTGTGGCGGTGGTGCATCTCGACGATCTCGAGATCGTAATCCTCGCCCAGGATGGCAGGCCCACATCCTTGCCGATGCTTTCGGAGCCGGCCCGTTCGGTGCCCCCGGACAGGGCGCAGCCCTCGGAGTCCAGTACCGCTTGCATCAGCATCCGGCCCATGCGGCCGGCACACCCGACAATTCCGATCCTCATGCCCCAGATCCTTTCACGTTCAGGCTTCCTTCTTAGAGGCAGGGTGCGGGGGAAGTCCAGTCCGCCGACGCATTACACTCATACGACGGATTGTGTTGCAGTGCATAATCCGTCAGTGGCACTGTCCAAACTGGAATGGTTCCATGGGTACAGGCATATGAATGGTGACGGGCGTCCTTTATTACCGAGTGGAGATGATCTCGGCGGCTATCGCTCCTTGTTCGACAATGCGGTAGAAGGCATCTACCGCACCACACCCGATGGCCGCTATCTGGACGCCAACCCCGCTTTGGCACGCATCTACGGCTATGCCGATCCGGCCGAGCTGATCGCCGGCCTGACCGATATCGCCCACAATCTCTATGTCGACCCCAGCGACCGTGACCGGTTTCAGGAAATCCTGGCCCGCGATTCCGTGGTGCGCAATTTCGAGGCGCAGGTGCGCGCCAAGGACGGAAGGCCCATCTGGATCGCCGAGAACGCCAGGGTCGTCCGTGACGGACGGGGGGTGATCCTGTGCTACGAGGGCACCGTCCAGGACATCACCGATCGCAAACGGGCAGAGGATTCGCTCCGTCTGGCCGCCACCGTGTTCGAGACCGTGGGCGAAGCCATCGTTGTCACCGACCGCGGCCGCAAGATCATCGCCGTCAATGCCGCATTCGAGCGCATGACCGATTGGAGCGCCGCCGAGGTGGTGGGGCTGCCCTGCGACCTCTTCGCGGTGGAGATGATCGGCCTGGCCGAGGTGGAGGAAATCTGGCGGCTGGCCGCCAGCGGCGGATTGTGGTCGGGCGAGACCTGGACCCGGCGCAAGGATGCCGACCCCTTTCCCACCGCCCTGGCCCTGACCGCCATCTCCGGCCATGGCACCGAAGAGGACGGGCGCTTCGTCCTGCTGCTGCGCGACATCACCCGCAAGCGCCGCGACGAGCAGCGCATCCGCTTTCATGCCAGCCACGACGCGCTGACCCGCCTGCCCAACCGCCGCACGGTGATGGAAGCCCTGGGCGACGCCATCGTGCGGGCCGAGCAATGCGGCGAGCGTCTGGCGGTGCTTTACCTCGACGTCAATCGCTTCAAGGACATCAACGACAGCTTCGGCCATGGTGTCGGCGATGAATTGCTGCGTCAGGTGGCCCGGCGCCTGAAGGCCTGCGTGCGGGCCAGCGACATCATCGGCCGCATGGGCGGCGACGAATTCGTCATGGTCCTGCCCTCGGTGGCCGATCATTCCACGGCCCAGGTCTGCGCCAACAAGGTGCTCTATGCCTTCGCCGAGCCCTTCGACATCAACGAGCTGCAGCTGTTCGCCGGTACCTCCATCGGCATCGCCCTGTTTCCCGACGATGCCGAGAATGCCGAAAGCCTGCTGTCGCGGGCCGATGCCGCCATGTATCACGCCAAGCGCGGCGGCCTGCCCTATAGTTGTTTCGACATGGAAATGGATCGTCAGGTGGCCGAACGGGTCACCTTGGAAAACGATCTGCGCCACGCCTTGGCCGAGAAGCAGTTCCGGCTGGTCTATCAGCCCAAGGTCAATGCCGATACCGGCGCCATCATCGGTGCCGAGGCGCTGATCCGTTGGCGTCATCCGGTGCGCACCGACGTCTCGCCGGCCCTGTTCATCCCGGTGGCCGAGCGGGCCGGACTGATCGGGGCCATCGACGATTGGGTTCTGGTCGAGGCCTGCCGTCAGGTGGCGGAATGGCGGGCCCAGGGGCTGGATCTGCCCTCCATCAGCGTCAATCTGTCGCCGGCGCAATTCCACGACGGGCGTCTCAAGGACAAGGTCAAGGCGGCCCTGGCTGGGTCCGGCCTGCCGCCCTCCCAGCTGGAGCTGGAGATCACCGAGACCATGATGGCCAGCGATGTGGACCGGGCCATCGAGATTCTGGGCCAGCTGACCAATCTGGGGGTGCGGGTATCCCTGGACGATTTCGGCACCGGTTATTCCTCGCTGGCCTATCTCAAGCTGTTTCCGGTCTCGACCCTGAAGATCGACCGG